>JAWWPL010000498.1:0-9338 GCA_033850605.1 Blastocatellia bacterium
ACTGGGCCCGCGGAAAGTAATTGGATCTTGAATCGACATCATAATCAACGGGTCGACCAAAGGCAAAACCGGACGAGATCTACTTTGCAATGAAGGCAGTACCACCTGCGGGAGCAGGTGGGTCGAACAGCCCACTCCCTATTTGAGTGTTTGATCCACCTGCTCACGCAGGTGCTACTGACCTCATGCTGGCGCAAGACTCGAGACACGGAAGCTTGTCCGACATTTCTCCATTTGTCGCATTAATCCGGCGTTGCACGGGCGTCTCGCCCTTGGATCACGCGCAAGATGCGCGTGCCACAATCAACGGAAACCGAGGCACGCACTTTGCTCTTTGGACATCGCCCGCGCGATGCTCTATTTTGTTTCTTCGCTTCAGTTTTCATCCAGATGAGTCAAACAAAGGCACAAGAATCAAGGAAGAAACTTACTCCGTTCGGAATAATTTTCGCCCTTCTCGGTCTCGCTTTGTTTGCTTATTTCGTCAAGCGTGCGGGAATCTCTCAAATCGCTGATGGGATCAGGCGGCTCGGTGCCGGGTTTCTAATAATTCTCGCTATTTCGGCCGTGCGACAAATAGCGCGCTCGTACGCCTGGTCGCTGTGCGTGGAAGATCCTTACCGGCTTAAGCTGTGGGATGCATTTCGCGCCAGAGTCATGGGCGATGCCATTGGTAACGTCCTGCCATTCGCCAGTTTTGTCATCTCTGAGCCGGCCAAGCCCGCCTTGATCCGCGATCGCCTGCCGTTGATGGTTGGCTTGTCAGCCATCGCCATTGAAAACATTTTCTACAGCTTGTCGGTGGCCGTCAGTATCTCTTGCGGCATGATGGCGCTGCTGCTGAGCTTTAGTCTGCCAAACGGAATGCGGATCGGAAGCCTCATTGTGCTCGCGGTAATTCTCATGGTAATCGCGGCCGGCACTCTGCTGATTCGCAAGCAAGTTAGATTCATCAGCGGCATAGCCGGTTTTCTACATCGCCGCGGTCTTAACGAGAAGTGGATTGAGAAGGGACGAACGATGGAAGATCGAATCTACGGATTCTATCGTCATCACCAGGCCCGGTTTGTTCCGATCCTGCTGTTGGAAGCTTGCTTTCACCTGGCTGGCGTCCTGGAGATTTATGTGACGCTAAGTTTCATCAGTCTCGATCAAGCGCCAACGTTTCTCACCGCTTTTATTCTCGAGTCGGTGAATCGCGTTATTACTATGGCTTTCAAGTTCGTGCCGCTACGCATGGGTGTGGATGAGGCGGGCACCGGCAAGGTTTCCAAAGTGTTGTTATTCACTGAAGTCACTGGAGTAACCCTGGCCATCGTGCGCAAGGCCCGCGACGTTTTTTGGTCAGCGGTGGGAATGACTTTGCTTTTGCAACGCGGCCTATCATTACGGACCGTGGCTCGAGAAGCTGAAGCGGCGCTCGCTGAAGAAGCAAGAATGTCGGCGCTGCCGGAGTGAGGCCAGTATCGGGAGCGGAGCGCTGGCAGCGCGGACGGCTCGTCCGCTGCTTCGCGAGGATTTGTTCGCGCTGGCCGCGCTCAATGCGGACGGGACGTCCGCGCTCCCAAACCGATCCCAATACTGACCTCATTGGGATGAGCTTGATTCAATTATGAGTGAAGTAGCTGTAGCACATAGAGCGGCATCGCCACCCATGTGGCGATCTGCGACCATAGACGCATGCATCGGGCAGTCACGAATAAGGTAGTGTCCTTAACTTGCTGAGCTTGTCAGATAATCCTGTGCTAAACTTTGCTCTCCTGAGCGTTTGTTTAAGGATGCCGCTATGAGCGATCTTTTGACTCCACAAAAAACTGAACGCGGTTGGGTAATACCGATGACCCCAGAGATGGCGCGCGAAGCTGCTGCAGCCGAAGGGTCTTTTCTCGTAGTCTATTTGAGCCAGGAGGGAGTATCAGCGGAAGTGCTCCCGCCAGCAACGGACGAGGTGAAAGAAAGTGTTGAGCAGAGTATTGAAAAGTTTGGGCGCGCTTTCGACGAGATGAAGCGACTTGGCGACTGAACCAACCAGATACCTAACCTATGCTGAGGCAGTGGTTCATCATATCGAGTTGATGCGGGCGCTCGGCGCAGTTCGCTTTGGAATCTTTGACCGAGCGCTGATTGAATCAGCATTGGCCCGACCGAAACATTCGGCAACCTACGACGAGGCTGATTTGCCTGCCCAGGCAGCTAGTTTGTGCTACGGCCTCATCAAAAATCATCCGTGGGTCGGTGGTAATAAGGACGGCAACACACCTAACCGATGATTTCCTCACGATAAATGGGTCTGAGATTAGCGCCGCAGGCCGCGGCCGTTGTTGAAATGGTTCAGGACATTGAGGCTGACCTAATGGACCTGACGGACGTTAAACAGTGGATGAGGGAACACGTTCAGACCCTGTATTGAACATGCGAATTCTGAGGCGTCGGTTCGGGAGATATAGTGATGAAGCAGAAATATTTTAGGCTTGTGGTTCTGGCTCTCGCAATCGCGTTTGCAATTTCTTTCTCGATCGCGAGCCGGGCTGATGGACCGCAGCGCGCGCATGTGGTCATCCTGGGCACAACCGACATGCACGGGCGCGTGTTTCCCATCGACTACTACACGAACAAGTACGACAACGTCGGCATTACCAAAGTCGCGACTCTGATCAAGGAAGCGCGGAAGGCTGATCCGGATCTGCTGCTGGTGGATTCCGGAGACACGATCCAGGGGACGCCGCTCGAATATTTTCATAACAAGCGAAACAACGCGCCGCCCGATCCGATGATGCTGGCAATGAGCGCCTTGCATTACGATTCAATGACCGTCGGCAATCATGAGTACAACTTTGGGCTGAAAGTTTTGGAGAAAGCTCGCCGTGAAGCAAAATTCCCTTGGTTATCGGCGAATACGTACAACCAAGGCACCTCGACGACTCACTACCAGCCATACATCGTCAAGGAAGTCGAAGGCGTACGCGTGGGCGTGCTGGGATTGACGACTCCGGGAATACCCAACTGGGAAAACGTGCCGAACTATGCCGGACTTGAATTCAAAGAGACGGTTAGCGAAGCAAAGAAGTGGGTCGCGATTCTACGCGATAAAGAGAAAGTCGATGTGGTGGTGATCGCGATGCACATGGGAATTGAGGAAGACTTGCGCACCGGTCAAACCAATCCTTCCCAAGTTCCGAACGAAAACGCAGCGATTGCCATTGCGCGTCAGGTGCCGGGCGTTGACGTGATTCTGATGGGCCACACGCATCGCGATGTGCCGGCGCTGATAGTTAACGGCGTGCTCCTGACCCAAGCCAATCGTTGGGCCAGCCATATAGCGCGAGTGGATCTTTATTTGGAAAAAGGCGAAACCGCCCGCTGGCACGTCGTGGCTAGCTCCGCGCGCACAATTCCTGTCACGGAAAAGACTGCCGTAGATCCAGAAATTGCCCAGCTCGGCCAACCGTACGATAAAGAGACCCAGGATTGGCTCAGTCGCACCATCGGCGAATCGCCCGAAGAAATAACCTCGCAGGACTGCCGCTTTCGCGACACGGCCATCATCGATCTAATTCAACGCGTGCAGCTGGAAGCCGGCAAAGCCGATGTGTCGATGGCCGCCTGCTTCAATCCGCAGGCGCACATCCCGAAAGGCCCGGTCACGGTGCGGGACATCGCGGGTATTTACGAATACGAAAACACTTTGGTGACGATCGAACTCACCGGGCAGCAATTGAAAGATGCGCTGGAACACTCGGCGCGATATTTTCGTGAATATCAGCCGGGAAAGAGCCTGACGGACCTGGTCGATCAAAGGATCCCCGGCTACAACTTTGATATGGCTGAAGGCGTCAGCTACGAACTCGACGTCGCCAAACCATTCGGCCAAAGGATTCTGAATCTGAAATTCAAAGGCCGCCCAGTGGATCCTAATCAGAAACTCCGGATCGTAACTAATAACTATCGCGTTAATGGCGGTGGCGGCTTCACCATGTACAAGACCGCGCCGGTGGTCTACCGATCCAGCGAAGAAGTGCGCGAGCTGATCATTGACTGGGTCGAACGAAATAAAACAATTCCCACCCAAGCGAACAATAATTGGCGGATTGTGGGAGCGCCGTAGAGGGTTCAGGGAATGAGGTCAGTACCGAGAGCGGTAGCGACCGGGTCTCGATTTACGCGACGGTCGAGTTGGCAAGGACGATCACCCGGTCGCTACCGCTCTCGGTACTGACCTCAATCCTCCTCAAGCCCCGCGCTCACCCGAAAAGTATGACCGTCGGGATGGCGAAGGTGGAACTCGCGGACGTTCCACGGTTCATCGGTCGGTGGCATCGTCACCGTCAGGCCATGCTGGAGTGCGAGCGCATAGGCCGCATCTACTTCGGCCGGTGACGCCAGCCACCAACTCATCCAAACACCGCCGGTATCGTCATCTCCAACATATTTGGGCATCGGACCACCGCGCGATCCCTGTCCGTCCTGGCAAAGGAAGATCTCGGTTTCGCCGTTGCAGACTCCGCCGAAGGTAGGGGGATCGCCCCAGTCCCAGCCTTTCTGCCAACCAAGTTTTTCGAACCAGGAAAAGCTCTCAACGATGTTCGAGACGTTGAGAATAGGAGTTAGGCGTTTGACGTTCACAGCTTAGTCAACCTCCGCTGAAATCGTGGCACGCGCATCTTGCGCATGTGTTCACGCGGGACGCCCGTGCCACGGCTAACCACCAATCACCACTTCCAGCCAGTAGCGTCGCAGCTTGTCACGGTTGGTTGCGCGATACGCCACGTAGTCGCGTGCGATACCTGCGTCAGCTCGAGCATAAAGGACATATGATTCGAGAAAGCCGGATTCATAAAGCTTGATGAGGTTATGAAGCGAAACGTCAAGCAACTTGGTTTTTCCCGCCTTGAAGTCTTTCGAAGCAATTTCGGCGACCGCTCTGAGCGCGTTAGCTTCTTCCTTCAGGCTATGCCGGTATTCTTTCTCGTCGGGATAATCCCGGGCAAAGCTCGCGGTTTTGTAAGCAACGCGAGTCAGATCATAAAACGACCAGTAGTATGCCGGACTGGTGGGATCTAATTTGCTGGGGTCAATCAGGATTGTAGTCTTGTCGCCTGACTTTTCTGATCTTATCGAGGGCGGGGGTTGTTCAATTCTCGGGTGCCCGAGTTGGACATCCTTCTCGTTCGCCCACTGCTTGATGCCGTTATAGACAAATGAATTGTATGGTTCAGCAATAATGGCCTCGATGTAGCGGGACCGGGCATCGTCAGCTTTCCCCTGCTTCAGCAAGGCGTCACCCCAGTAGCGATAGGCCGTCTCGCGATCGGGATCCAACGCGATGGCTTTTGCATACCAGACTCCGGCTTTATCAAATTGGACGCTGCGGGTTTGGGGATCGGTGGAATTCAATCCCTTCCGATATTCCATGTCTCCTGCATAGAGCGGCGCAAGGTAGAGTTTTGGATCGAGTTGCAGGGCCAGAGCGTAGAACCCGACGGCCTTATCCAGCTCTCCACGGGCGAACGCAGCTTCGGCGTCTTTCATCGCGGCATCGGCTGACACGTTGTTTGAAAGGTTGGGATCGTCTCCGCCGTCAGGCGGCACAGATTTCAACAAGTTCTCTGACAACTCATCTCTGGCTCCCAGTTCCTTCGCTCGCACTAAAAATTCGCGTCCACGCTTTCGTTCGGCCTTTCGCTCGGCGGGATCCTTTAGGTTATTCGCCTTGGCGATGTGAAGAAATCCGAGCCAATAGATAAGCTGTGGGTCATCAGGATTCGCGGTGGCCAGCTTCTCGAACAGCGGCAGGGCTTCGACGTATTTGCTTTCATGAAGCAGGTCAAACGCACGCTGCCGCTCTGATGGTTCCTGTACTCGGCCCAGGGCAACGACTGGCGCCGAAAGGATGATGCCGACAATCGCCGCCAGACAGGCATTGAGGAAGATTCTTTTTGCGGTTAAGCTTTGGCGGTGCATTGCCCGAAACCTCGGAATTTGAATGCCGGGAGCTGATTGAGAAGACGGCGGAAGTCTAGCCTATTTCAGAAATGTGTCAATGGAATTGATCTGTTCGAATGAGTTGAGGAATTGTGATCGCCTCTCTCAAGTAAAGCCTTTGGACCGATAAGCACTATGTCTCATTTACTCGAAGTCAAAAATCTCCACACGTATTTTCAAACTCGCGAAGGGCTGGTTTGCGCGGTTGAGGGCGTCAGCTTTCATCTGGATCGCGGCGAGCTGCTGGGGCTGGTGGGTGAGAGTGGTTGTGGCAAATCAATGACTGCCCTTTCGATCATGCGCCTGGTTGCGGCGCCGGGCAAGATTGTCGCAGGTGAGATTCTATTCGACGGTAAAAATCTTTTGCAGTTATCCAACGCCGAAATGCGCGCTGTGCGGGGCAACGACATCGCCATGATCTTTCAGGATCCGATGACCTCGCTCAACCCGGTATTTACGGTGGGCGAACAGATTGCCGAGGCGCTGCGCCTGCATCGCGGTCTTTCCCGCAAGCAAGCTCACGCCGCCGCGATTGAAGCCATGCGGGAAGTTTCAATCCCGGATCCCGCTCTGCGCGTTGACGATTATCCGCATCAACTTTCCGGAGGTATGCGCCAGCGGGTGATGATCGCGATGGCCCTCGCTTGCGATCCGAAACTGCTCATAGCTGATGAGCCTACCACCGCCCTGGATGTTACGATTCAGGCACAGATTCTTGATCTGCTTAACCAACTGCGGCAGACGAGAGAACTGGCCGTGCTGCTAATCACGCATGACCTCGGGGTGGTGGCGGAAGTTGCCGAACGCGTGGCCGTGATGTACACGGGAAAGATTGTCGAGGAATCGCCGGTGGATGAATTGTTCGCTCGACCGAAGCATCCTTACACCGAAGGCTTATTAAGATCGGTGCCAAAGTTGACCGCGAAGGATGTTGCCAAAGCTGAAAGGCTGCAAACGATCGAAGGCACTGTGCCCAGGCCGACCGCCCTTCCCGCGGGCTGCCACTTCGAGCCGCGGTGCCAATACCGCATGCCGCGATGCAAAGAAGGTGAGATTCCGCTTTATGAGTTGACGGCGGGGGTTCGGGTACGGTGTGTACTGTTTGATCCGGCAACCAACCACGAACAAATTGGGACTCAACCGTCAATTGGCAGCGCTCGCGGCTCCGCCGCCTGATGGGCGGAAAGGCTTTGCCTTTCCGGAGTTAATTCATTTTCAGCGCGAGGCTACGCCTCGCCCGGTCGGAGGCACAGCCTCGAAAGCTTTGAAGAAACGAAGACGGAAAGCCAGAGGCTTTCCGCACATCAAAAGGCAAAGCCTTTGAATACTGCTCAACTCTCTGTTATGCGCGAAAACAACGAACTAGTCCGCGTCGGCGGACTGGTCAAGCATTTCCCCGTCGAAGACACCGATGATGTCTATCGCGCGGTTGATGGCGTGTCATTCGAGATCAGGAGCGGTGAAACCCTCGGGCTGGTCGGCGAATCAGGATGCGGTAAGTCCACTGTCGGACGTTGCCTCCTTCGTCTCATTGAACCGACACAGGGCAAAATTCAGTTTGACGGTCGCGAAGTGACGGCGATGGGCAAGGGCGAACTGCGCCAGTTGCGCCGCGAGATGCAGATCATCTTTCAGGACCCGAATGCTTCGCTGAATCCACGCATGAGAGTGGGCGACATCGTGGCTGAGCCGCTGGCGATTCACAAAATCGGCAATCGGGCGGAGCAGCGTGAACGGGTGGCCTGGCTGCTGGGCAAAGTGGGTCTCGACGCTGACTTTATGAAACGCTACAGCCACGAGTTTTCCGGCGGCCAGTTGCAGCGCATCGGCGTCGCGCGCGCGCTGGCCTTAAATCCCAAACTAATTGTGGCCGACGAGCCGGTCTCGGCCCTCGATGTTTCAGTCCAGGCCCAGGTAGTCAATCTCCTCCAGGACTTGCAGAAAGAATTTGGACTAACTTATCTCTTTATCTCGCACGGGCTCGCTGTCGTCGAACACATCTCGACCCGCGTCGCGGTGATGTATCTGGGCCGGATCGTAGAGATCGCGAGTGCGGCGGACCTGTACTTTAATCCGCTGCACCCTTACACCCTGGCGTTGCTCTCGGCCATCCCGGTTCCCGATCCAAAGGTTCGGCGCGACCGGGTAATCTTGAAAGGCGATGTGCCCACGTCACGGAATCCGCCCTCGGGCTGTCGTTTTCGCACCCGTTGTCCCATTGCGATTGACGAATGCGCGCGCATCGATCCAGAGTTGCGCGAGATTTCGCCAGGTCATACCGCTGCCTGTATTCGGGTCGAGGGATACGAAAGCGCGCGGCCGGTTGAGGCGCACGGGCCGTCCGACCGCTGATAAGCGCGCCGGTTCATTGGCTATGGATCTATGCGACGAAGCGAAGGCAGTTCACCACAAAGACACGAAGACACAAAAACAGCAGCGGAGTTCGCATGTCTTTTTATGTCAGATCCTTTGTGCCCTTTGTGTCTTTGTGGTTAATGTAGTTTGAAATGAGAACGTTCTTATCACCTGTCAGCGCTTTGGCAAGCAGCGTTTGAAAGCGGTAACAAGTTACCGCACTCCAAATTCCAGGCTTCGGCGGGCACGCGTTGAAACAAGCACAGCGTTGCGCGCGTAACAACAGATCTGACCAACCTTAACCGGACCCCGGACGGAAAAGCAGTCTCCCCGTCCTTCGGCTTTCAAACAGGAGGATAGTTTTATGAGCGACCCCAATCAGGAATTTCAACCACCGCCACCGCCGCCTTTCGCGGCTAAACCTGAACCGCCGACGGTCGAGATGTCTACCGGCGGGACTCTAACGGGTATCTTCTTCGAACCAGGACGAGTTTTTGAAGCGTTGCGTTCCCGGCCGAGATTTCTGGTCGCCGGCCTGGTGCTGTTGGTGCTGACCATTGGAGTAACAGCCGCTGTTTACCAGCGCATCGACATGGCCCAGTTCATCAGGGACAAAATGGACAAGTCGCCGCGCAATGCCAACGCAACACCCGAACAAAAAGAAATAGGCGTCAAGTTTGGCAAAATCATCGGGGCAGTAGGGATTCCGGCGTCGGTGCCAATTACGATTGCCGCAGGCGCTGCTCTCTACCTGCTGGGCGTGATGGCCTTTGGCGGTTCCATCACTTACAAAAAGTCGCTTAGTGTCTGGGTATATTCGTCGTTGCCTCCAGCGGCCCTTGGTTCAATCGTTGCCGTGCTGGTGCTGTTCTTAAAAGCTCGGGATCAGATTGATCCCGAGCACTTATTGATTACCAATCCAGGAGCGTTCATGGGACCGGATTCATCACCTGTCCTAGTTGCGTTGCTGAGCCAATTCGATGTGCTTAAGTTCTACGGAT
>JAWWPL010000520.1:0-4480 GCA_033850605.1 Blastocatellia bacterium
GCGGTTTCTCTTAGAACGAGAGGCGATGGCAAGTCCCGTGCGCCTCGAGCGTGCGGCCCGTCAACTGGGCATGCAACCGATGCAGGCCTCGCAAATCGATCCGCTGAAGTCGATCGCGAAGGGATTAGTCGACAAGAATTCTACCGCACAAGATGCGACCGCCGGCTCGCCCGCGAAGAATCCACCGGTACGAGTAATTCGTCAGCCAAACCCCCCGACTAAACCGAGCTCGCCGCCGGCCAATCTAATGCAGGCGCGCACGCGCTAACTTGACCTCAGTGTTTGGAGTTCTCAATGCCCCGTCGTTCTACCGCCATCGCAGCGCAACCGGCTGGCAATTCGCACCGTCGCGCGCTCTTCGTATCCCTTGGATTAGTGGCCTGGATGCTCCTGATCGGCGGACGATTGGTTCAGCTACAGGTCAGCCAACACGACGACTTCACTTCGCGGGCTCGGAATCAACAGCTAAGCGCCATTGATACAGGCCCCACCCGCGGGCTGGTCCTGGATCGCCAGGGTCGGGAGTTGGCCCGCAGCATCGAAACAGAATCGTTCTACGCTGATCCTCGCGACATTTCAGATCCCAACGACACCGCGAAGCGAATCGCCGCTATCACGGGGCAGGATCGCGACGAGTTGGCCAGGAGGCTGGCCGCGGCGATTGATGCAAAAAAGCAATTTGTCTGGATTACCCGGCGCCTGGCTATTGAGTCAGCGCATAAGCTGGACTCGATGGAGTTGAAGGGGGTCTTTTCGCGCAAGGAATCAAAGCGTTACTACCCTAATGAATCACTGGCCGCTCACGTGCTCGGCTTTGTAGGAGCGGAACAGATCGGATTGAGCGGAGTCGAGCAATTCTATAACGAAAAGATCAGCGGCGAGGCGGGCAAGGTCTATCTGGAACGGGACGCGGAGCGTCGCGTGTTTGAGAGTTACGAGGTCCAGCCTAACCCTGGTCAGACAGTGGTGCTGACTATCGATCAGACCATTCAGTACCGCACTGAGCAGGCGCTCAGCGCCGCCGTCGAGCGGGCTCACGCGAAATCCGGCACCGCAATTGTGATGGATCCGCAAACGGGCGAAATTCTGGCGCTGGCCAACGCGCCGTCGTTCGACCCAAACCAGCCCCCCACAAAGGATTCAACCGACGCGCGAGTGAACAGCGCGCTGCAAAATATCTACGAACCCGGTTCGACATTCAAGATCGTCGCCTACTCGGCGGCCATTGAGAAAGGACTCGTTCACCCCGATGACAAGATCGATTGTCAGATGGGACAGATCACGGTCGCGGGGCGCTTGATTCACGATCACCACCCGTTCGGCGTGCTGACCATTGCCGATGCTCTGGCGCAGTCCAGTAATGTGGGCGCGATTAAGCTGGGTCTGCTGGTGGGTAACGAGGCGATGTATGACTATATGAAGCGACTTGGCTTTGGTTCGCGCACGGGCATCGATTTGGCGGGCGAGTCTGCCGGACAATTGCGCGCGTTGAGCCGTTGGCAACCTTCGTCGATCGGATCGCTGGCAATGGGTCAGGAGATCGGCGTCACCCCATTGCAGATGGCGACCGCATACTGTGTTCTGGCAAACGATGGGATGCTGGTAAAGCCGCACGTCGTGCGCGAGCTGCGCGCTCCCGATGGGACCATCGTGTTTCAGGCAAAACCAGAGACGCGACGAGCGCTGAAGCCAGAGACGACACAGGCTTTGCGCAATATGCTCGAGGGTGTGACATTGCGTGGAACCGCGCGCAAGGCGCAATTGGATGGATACACGGCTGCCGGCAAGACCGGCACTGCGCAGAAGATTGATCCCCGAACCCACGCTTACTCAGCAACAAAATATATTGGTTCATTTGTCGGCTTTGCGCCGGTCAAGCATCCCGCGGTGGTGATTATCGTCGTAATCGATGAGCCGCAGGGGTCTTACCATGGTGGCGACGTCGCGGCGCCAGTCTTTCGCGAGATTGCCGAGCAGATTCTGCCGGACCTTAGCGTCACGCCCGACATCGAGCTCAAGACCGTGCCGCAGTCGATCGCACAGGCAGCTAAGCCGTCGCCGCAACAAGTGAAGGACGAACAACAGCAGACTGAGGCACGCGAAGCAACTCTGCCGCAGGTGGCGGCGTCGCGCAATTTCAGCGGGCAAACGAAAGAGGTTGTGTTCGCGGTGGCTACGAGGCGAGCTGCCTTGATGCCGGATCTGCGCGGGCAAAGTGTGCGCGACGCACTGAGAACTTGTCAGCAACTTGGTTTGAGGCTGGAGGCTCGGGGCGAAGGACATGCGATGCGGCAAACTCCCGAGCCGGGCGCTGAAGTTGATCCGGGCCTAATAGTCCATGTCGATTTTGGCCGCGGGAAGTAGTTCGCGCAAGGAGATGTGACGCGATTTGAATCCGCGACAGTTTTTCTCTCATTAGCACCGTGGCTTTAGCCCGGTGATTATTAGTTGGTATTGGAAATGGAAACCGTTTAAACGGTTTCCCTGCTAGTAGGTCCCGGGATTCACCGCGCTCAAGCGACGGTGCTAAATGAGATCGATTCGCAGACTGAAGCAGTTACCTGAAGAGAAGTATTCCGGATGAGCAGACGTGAACATTAAGACGGCAGCAAGTTTGATGAGCGCCACGACCGAGAGTCCGCGCGCTGAGTTCTTTGACAAAGAAATAATCGATTACTCGATTGATTCACGGACGGTCAGTGAGGGCCAGCTCTTTTTTGCTCTGTCACAGCCTGACTATGAACGGGCGGGTTTTAACGGCACCTTTGCAGATGCTCACGACTTTATCGGTGAGGCTTTAGCGAACGGCGCCATTGCAGCGGTGGCGCGGCGCGAGCGCCTGATGGGCGACGAAAAGATGCAAGCATTGCACGATCGACTCTTGCCGGTTGACGACGTGATTGCCGCACTGCAAACCCTGGCGCGCAAGGTTTATGAGCAATGGGGACGTCCGGTAATCGGTATCACCGGAAGTGCCGGAAAGACCACCACCAAAGAACTGACGGCGCACGTGCTCGCAGAGACGGGCATACGAGTACTCAAGAGCGAACGCAATTATAACAATGGTCTCGGACTGCCGCTCTCGGTATTGCAAATGGTGAGCGGAGGCCGCCGGCCTGACGATTATGATCTGGCGGTACTCGAGATGGGGATGTCTTCCCCTACGCATGAAATCCGGCGGCTGGTGCAAATTACACCACCCGACATCGGGGTGGAATTAATGGTCGCGCCCGTGCACCTGGAGCATCTCGGCACGATCGAAAATGTGGCGGCCATGAAAGCCGAGTTAATAGAAGGACTGAAGCCCGGCGGCATTGCCATACTCAACGCGGACGACGAACTTGTTATGGAAATGAAGTCAAAAACAGATGGGCCGGTACTAACTTTTGGCATCCAAAACGAAGCCGACGTTTCCGCAAACGCCATCGACACGGCCCGCTTTGGGACAATTCGATTTCGTTTGCAAACGCCTCTGGGTGAAGCGGCCGCAGAGTTACCCATGACAGGGCGGCACAATCTGATGAACGCGCTGGCGGCCTCGGCAGTGGCGACCGCGTTGAAGGTCAAGCCTGAGCTGATTGCCAATGCCCTGCGCTCGGCAAAACCTCCGCGTATGCGTGGCGAGGTTTTGAACTTTGCCGCTGGATTTACTGTGGTCGATGATTCGTATAACTCGAATCCGCGTTCTTTGTTGGGCATGGTGCGTACTCTGGCTGAAGCAAGTGAGAAAGTTAAGCGCCGGTTTGTGATTGCCGGTGAAATGATGGAATTGGGCCCGGACGCTCCCGAGATGCACACCGAAGCTGGCCGCGAAATCGCCAGGCTTGGCATCGACGTCCTCTGGGGGGTGCGCGGCCTGGGCGCAGAGATCGTCTCTGGAGCGGTGCAAAAGGGAATTGCAGAGACCGCTTTCTTCGAGAGTTCAGACGACGCGGCGGCCGCGGCAATTAGTGCGGCCCGCGAAGGCGACTTGATTCTGGTCAAAGGGTCACGCAGTGTGGAGACGGATAAGATCGTGAAAGCGTTGAAAGAAAAATTTCCCCTGGTGGGCGATAACGGCGAGCAATAATTAGCCGGGTGCATACCCCGACCGCAAGGGAGGTTTTGAGCGCGCTACGCGCGCTGGCGGGGGATGCCCGCGCTCCTTAAGAATAAGAATGATCTATTACATCTTTTACGAGCTGATTTTTAACCACTCGAACCAGGATTGGTGGCTGGTAAAAGCTCTGAACGTTTTTCAGTATGTGACCTTTCGCACGGCCTATGCTTCGGTCACGGCCCTGCTGATCTCGCTTTTGTTCGGACGGCGAGCAATCAACGCGCTGAAGAGATGGAACATTGGCCAACAAATTCGCGCAGAGGGCCCGCAGGCGCACATGGCCAAACAAAACACGCCGACGATGGGCGGGTTGCTGCTGATAGCGTCGGTAATAATCTCGACTCTGTTGTGGGCGAAACTGTCGAGCTTCTACGTCTGGGT
>JAWWPL010000531.1:0-19207 GCA_033850605.1 Blastocatellia bacterium
CAGCTCGTCAAAAACCAGTAGGTCATAGTCAGGGCTGAGAAGTTTCTCGACGCAAAGATTCCATGTTTCGCGCGCGGTGTGGCGATCCTGCTCCGGGTTCTTCGTGTCCCAGGTAAAGCCGTCGCCCATCGTATGGACTTCGATGCCCAGCTTCTCGGCAGAGAGGTGCTCGCCGTAACGGTCGGTGCGTGACTTCATGAACTGAATCATGCAGCAGTTAAGATTCTGGCCGGCCGCTCTCATCATCAGGCCCAGGGCGCAGGTCGTCTTGCCTTTGCCATTGCCGGTGTGGACCATCAGCAGACCGCGCGTCTGTTCCTGATAATCCTCACGACGCCATTTGTATTTCTTTTCTTTGCTTGGCATTGAGTGGTGGCCACGAAACACTTAAACGCAAAGGACGCAGAGGTCTTCGCAGAGGGACGCAGAGGAAAGACTCTTTGCGTTACTTTGCGAAGGCCTTGGCGCCCTTTGCGATTAATGAACGCGCTGGGGAGCCCTCCCTCACGGTCGGGCTAATGCCCCGGAACAGTGAGGGGCGCGTCCGGCGGGCGGGTAGCCCGCCTCTAAACGACACCGACTACTTCAGCGCGTCTTCGGTCACGTCTTTCAAACCATTCGCGCGTTCGACGGCTGCGCGCAGCAGCGGCACAAGCTGCTGTTCGATCTCGTCCCAGTCGCCTTTAAGAGTGCAGCCAGCCGCGTTGCGATGGCCGCCGCCGCCAAACTGCTCGGCGATCTTCGCGACGTTGACGTCGCCTTTCGAGCGCAAGCTGGTGCGATAGACGCCCGGCTCGGATTCCTTGAAAAGCGCAGTGACTTCAACATCGCCCACCGCCAAAGGATAGTTAACAAAGCCGTCGGCGTCTTCATCGGATGCGTGGGTTCGTTCCTGCATTTCCATCGTCTGGCGCATCCACGCGACGTGACCACTTTCATCGCGTCTGGCCGTCGACAGCACCTGGCTCAGCAACTCGATCTTGGACCACTGATAGCTGCCAAAGATGGCCTCCGCGCTCTTGGCGGGCTTGACGCCGATGCGCACCAGTTCTGACGCAATCTTGAAAGTACGCTCGGTAGTGTTGGAATAATGAAATGACCCCGTGTCCGTGAGCAGGGCAGTATAGACGCACTCCGCGATTTCCTTCGTCACTCGCACGCCGGTGGCTTTGCAGAGGTTGTAGATCATCTCGCCGACGGCAGAGGCGGTTGAGTCGATCCAGTTGACGGTGCCGAAAAGCTCGGTGGTTGAGTGATGGTCGATGTTGACGACGAACTGCTTCTCGAGATCGATTAAGCCGGGACGGTCGATGTCTGAGCATTCGATGACGAACACGCCGTCGTATGGCCGATCCACGGCCGGCGTTACCCGAACGCTATCCGCGCCCGGAAGTTTCTGATAAGCGGGGGGCGCTGAATCGCGCATGATGACTTCGACGTCTTTACCGAGCGCGCGCAGGAGCCAGAAGAGACCCAGCGAGGAACCAAGACTGTCGCCGTCGGGGCGAATGTGGGAAGTAATCGCAAAGCGATTCTTGTTTTCAATGAGTTCAACTACTTGGCTAAGCATCAAAAGCGAGGATGAGGGCGGAAGGATGAAGGATGAAGGAGCGCTGGGCGAACCTCATCTATTTTCATCCTTCATCCTTCACCCTTCATCCTTTCCACTAACAGGTTCGATCTTCTCGAGCAGGGAACTGACGCGTTCCGCCTTTTCTTCGACCGTGTCGCGCACAAAGTGAAGCGCGGGAGTGTGCCGCAGGTTCAGCGCAAAGCCGAGTTGCTTCCGGACATACGGCGCCGCGTGTTGCAGCGCGCGCAGGGCAGCAACGTGTTCTTTCTCGTCGCCCGAGACCGTGACATAAACGCTGGCGTCACGGAGGTCATCGGCGACGCGAACCTCCGTCACCGTGACCAGAGTCAAGCGCGGGTCTTCCAACTCGTAACCCACGATCTGCGCAATCTCTTCGCGCAAGGTTTCAGCGATGCGCTCTGGGCGATGCATAAAGCCAGTCGGCAGGAGGCAGGAGGCAGGAAACACTCTGCTGTCTGGCTCCTGCGGTCTGCATCCTAAAGTTCCGTAGCGGCGACCTTCTCGATCACATAAGCTTCGATCTGATCGCCAACCTTGATATCGTTGAAGTTTTCCAGACCGATACCGCATTCAAAGCCTTCGCGCACTTCCGAGGCGTCGTCCTTGAAGCGGCGCAGGGAAATAATGTTGCCTTCCCAGGCCACGACGCTGTCGCGAATCAAACGGGCACGCGCGTTGCGCTTCATAATTCCGTCGATGACCATGCAGCCGGCCACCGCTCCAATCTTTGGCACGCGGAAGACTTCGCGAATCTCCGCCTTGCCCAGGATTTTCTCCCGCTCGATCTTGTCGAGCATGCCGATCATCGCGGCCTTAATTTCCTCTTCGACCTTGTAGATGATCGAGTGCAGGCGAATGTCCACACCTTCCTGCTTCGCCAGATCGCCGGTGCGCGATTCGGGCCGCACGTTAAAGCCAATGATCACGACAGCAGTTGAAGAAGAACCCGCTTGAGTTGCGGACGCGAGCAGTACATCCGATTCGGTAATCGCGCCGACGCCCGAGCGCACGACTTTCACCTTCACGCGTTCGCTGGACATTTTTTGCAGCGTCGCTTTGAGCACTTCGACCGAGCCCTGCACGTCGGCCTTAAGAACCACGAGCAGTTCCTTGACTTCGGTTTCGCCCAGCGCCTCGATCCCGCGCTTGGTCGATTTGATCAGCGTGCGCTGTCGCTCGGCAGCTTGCCGGTGACCTGAAATTTGCTGGGCCCGAGTTACGTCGGCAACCACCTGAAAGGTCTCGCCGGCTTGCGGAACGCCTTGTAATCCCAAAACTTCGACTGGAGTTGCCGGTCCCGCTTCGGTGACCGCTTCGCCGCGATCATTGAACATGGCGCGCACTTTGCCGAAAATCTGGCCGACGATGAATGGATCACCGATGTGCAGCGTTCCCTGCTGGACCAGTGCGGTGGCCACTGCGCCACGGCCCCGATCGAGCTTTGCTTCGAGCACCACCCCGGATGCCAGTCGCGTGGTGCTGGCGCGCAGGTTGAGGATGTCGGAGGTTAGCAGGATAGTCTCGAGCAGATTCTCGATGTTCTCTCGCTTCTTGGCCGAAACCTGAACCATCTCTGTCTCGCCGCCCCACTCAACCGGATTAAGGCCCTGGACAGAGAGTTCCTGTCTGACGCGATCAGGATTGGCGTCAGGCTTATCGATCTTGTTGATAGCGACAACGATGGGCACGCCGGCCGCGCGTGAATGTTCGATTGCTTCGATGGTTTGCGGCATGACGCCATCGTCAGCTGCGACGACCAGCACCACCACATCGGTGGCTTTCGCGCCGCGCGCGCGCATTAAGGTAAACGCCTCGTGGCCGGGAGTGTCGAGGAAGACTACTCGACGCTTTTCAGCCGGATTATCCGGACTGGGAACTTGCACGCTGTAGGCGCCGATGTGTTGGGTGATGCCGCCGGCCTCGCCGCCGGCCACATTCGTAGTGCGGATCGCATCCAGCAGAGAAGTCTTGCCATGATCGACATGACCCATGACGGTGACTACCGGAGCGCGCGGCACTTCGACGTCGTCGGCGTCCGTAGCGATCAGTTCTTCAAACTCCTCTTCGGCGATCATCTCTTCGAAGGGCACGAAACTGACCTCGTAGCCGAATCGCTGGCCGAGTTCGGCAGCCACTTCGTCTTCCAAGGCCTGATTAATGGTCGCGAATATTCCACGCTGGAGCAGCAGGGCCACGACATCCTTCGGTTTGATTCCGAGCTTTTCAGCAAACTCTTTGACCGTCGAGCCTTCGACTAAACGCACGGGCTTCAATTCTCCCTCGCCCGAGGTACTATCCATACGTCCCGCGATGCGTTGTTCCAGAGTGAGCGCCTGCGGCGGTGGAATGAAATCCCGATCAAATCTGCCGCCTTTTCCTTCACCCGGTCGTTTGCCGCTGCGCGACGAGCCGCGTCGCGATCGCCGCCGGCCGGCGTCCGGCGGCGGAATGTAAGTGGTCTGCGGCGTTGCGGTTTCGCCCGGCGTGCCGGCGTACTCAACGCGTCCACGAGGCGCCCGCTCACGTCCACGCTCACGGACCGCTGTGGCTGCCGCGGCTGGGGCGGGCGGTGGCGGCGCCGGTGCGGGGGCGCGCTCTCCGTGACGAATGCCGGCGTTCAATGCCGCGGCGGTCGGCCGTAACACACGAACCTGACGTGAGGGCGGCGCTGCGGGTGTTGGTTCGACTCGTTCCGGTTCAGCAGATGCTGCTTCAGCGGCTAAGGGCACTGGCGCAAAGCTGTCCTCGGGTACTTCAGAGACATGAACAGACACTTCCGGCTCAGGCGGCTTTTCAGCGCGCAGGGCGGGAGACAGTTTGCGGACTACATGAGTCGAAGGAGCTTGAGTAAAGGTGGCCGGTTCTTCGGCCGCGACGGTCTCAGGCTCAGCGGCTTCGATTGGCGGGACAACCTCCTCGCCTAATTCTGGAGGCGCCTCTTCCACGACCGGACGCGCGGCCTTCTTAACGATCTTAACAGTTCGTTTGACGGCGGTGTCTTTTTTGGGAAAGTACTTGTCGCGAATCTTCTCGGCGAGTTCTTTCGAGATCGAGTTTGAGGGCACACTGACATCCACACCTTCGCGCCGAACTTCTTCAATCAGGCGTTTGGTGTCGATCTTTAGATCTTTGGCGAGATCGTATATGCGAACTTTGGAAGTGACTGCTGACATGCGCTCCTTGCTGCTTGCGAAAAGTGGTTGCCTTCCTCCACCTTCCGCAGGAGCACTCTAAGAGCGCCCTGCTATTGCAGGTGTCGGAGGCGAGGCGGGCGAGCCCATGCGCGCGCGCTACTATTATTTGGCCGCATCATCGGAAGCATCTCATTGCTTCTCGTCCTTCAAGCTCTCGTCCGCAGCGGCCTGCTCGTCGGGTGACGATTCGAGAGCGGAACTTGTTTCAAGGGCCGGGGATTCGGCTGTCCCTGCCTCGTCCTGCGCGGACGCGGCAAGCTCTTCTTCAAATTCTTCGGCGTCCTGATCGGTCACCAGGGAAGTCAAATCGGGAGCCGGGGCGATCACGTCCGGGCGCAGATCCCTTCCGGCATCCTGCAGCACCAATTCGTCCACGGTCATGGGATCGGCTTCCGTAAGCGCGACCGGATCGGCTGAGTACTCAGCTCGAATGTTCGCTTCCGCGGAGAAAGGGATGCCGTTCTTTACTGCTTCGTCGTAGCCTTCAGCGGTCGAGTCCTCTGATTCATTTCCAGTGGCTTCGGTACTCGCCTCGGGCTCGGCGGAGATCGCGGCTTCGCCATCCGTATCGGCGGCTTCAGACTCGGCCTCTTCGGCAACCGGCTGTTTACTCCGTTCGCGAATTTCGATAACCGAGCGGGCGGCCGCGAGAATCTTTTCGGCTTCATCCAGACTGACATCGAGAAACTCGACCAGGTCATCAACACTGGTATTGACCAGTCCGTCAATATCCGTGACGCCATGCTCGCCGAGCGTGTCAGCCTGTTGGGCTGAGACAACCTGGATTGCGGCCAGGGGTACCGGCGCGCCTGAGGCAATCATCGCCCCCATCTGCTCGGCCACTTCCTTCTTCAATTCTTCTTCGCTGCGAATATCGATGTTCCAGCCCACCAACTTGGTAGCCAAACGCACGTTCTGGCCGCGTTTACCGATCGCCAGGCTCAGCTGATCTTCGTTGACGATCACTTCCATCTGGCGGTTTTCGATGTCCGTAATGCGCACCTGATTAACTTTGGCTGGTGACAGAGAGTTGGCCGCGAACACTGAGGGCTCTTCGGACCATTCGATAATGTCTATCTTCTCGCCGCGCAACTCGCGAATGATCGCCTGTACGCGCGAACCTTTCATACCGACACAGGCGCCCACGGGATCAACGTCGCGTTCGTTGGAAACGACGGCGATTTTCGCTCGCTCACCCGGCTCGCGCACGCACGACTTGATGACCACGGTGCCGTCATAAATCTCGGGCACTTCCATTTCGAACAAGCGCTCGAGCAATTCCGGCGAGGTGCGCGAAACTTCGATTTGCGGGCCTTTTGATTCCTTGGAAACGTTGGTAATGACGACGCGAATGCGCTCACCCTGGTTCCACTGCTCGCCGCGCGATTGCTGCGAACGGGGCAGGATCGCTTCCAGATTTCCCAGGTCGACGATCATGTTGCCTCGTTCAAAGCGCTTTACGAAACCATTGACCAGTTCGCCGACACGATCGATGTATTGTTCGTAGACGTTCGATCGCACTGCATCACGGACCTTCTGAAACAGAATCTGTTTAGCGGTTTGCGCGGCGATCCGGCCCAGTTCTTCCATCGGCATCGGCAACAGCAAAGCGTCACCAATTTCAACTTCGTCTCCGCCCAGTTCGCGGGCTTCCTCGATAGACATCTCTGTCGAAGGATCAGCCACATCGTCGACCACGACTTTCGATGCCGAGAGTTCCAGGCCGCTTTCGGGACTCCAATCCACTTGTATGTCTTCGCCGCCCTTAAACTGCTTTTTAGCGGCAGCGCGCACGGCTTCCTTGATCGCTTCAACTACCAGTTCGCGATCAATGCCTTGCTCCTGACAAAGGGCTTCGATGTTTTGCGCAATGCTAGTGCTCATTAAACTCTTCTCAACTCAAAACTCTTCTCAACTCGTTTTCGGTCGGGCGCTGTTCTTGATCAACTGTTTGTCGGCTTCCGGGTCGCGCGCTAACCGGAACTCGCTTTCTACGTCTGCTTCCAGGTTAGCCTTGACTATCCCTTCCAGAGGGATTTCTGTTCGCCCACTGGTCAGGTCTAGGAAAATTACTCTGTCGTCATCGACGCCCAGAATGCGGCCGCGGAAGTTGCGCTGGCCATTGATGGGCGACCGCGCTTTGAGTTTCGCCAGGCTTCCTGCGAAACGTTCGTAATCGGCCCGTTTGTAAAGGCCGCGCTCGATTCCGGGGGACGAAACCTCCAGGACATACGCGGAATGAATAAAGTCTTCGACGTCCAGGACCGTGCTCATCTGATGACTAACTTTCGAGCAATCGTCGTGGGTTACGCCTCCGGGCCTATCAATGAACAAACGCACTATCGGGTGGCCATCGGGGCCGGCGACTTCGGCGTGAACCAGCTCAACTCCGTGGTCGATGGCTGCCTGCTCGGCAATCTCGCGCACCCGCTCTGCAACCGACCGTGGGTCCATGACTGCTTGTCCGCAAGTCGGCGAACTTGCGTTACCTGTTGCCCAAAAGAAAAAGTGGGCCAAAACCCACCGGACAAATCCGAAGATCCGAGCAAGCTGTGGATTATACGAGAAGGATGGGGTGGAAGCAAGTTAGGGTTAGGCAGGGTCGTGGGTGGTTTCCAAGGTGAGGTACCGTCCTATTCTGAGAGATTGGCCGTCCTTAAGGTAGAACGATCCACGAAATACACGAAGCGGAGGTTTTAGTTCGTCAGCTTTCGTGTGGTTTCGTGGATCGTACTGTCGGAGCCTCTTCGGATCTCGATTCCCAATTACGGCTTGGCGCTGGGGGCGTACATTTCCAGAAGTTTTTGTGCCCTGAATCCCGGGCTGATTACGGCGAGGCTCTGCGCCCAGTCATAGCCGCTGAAGACGCCAACTACCTCACCCTTCTCGTTATAAACCGGACTGCCGGAAAAACCATCACGAGCACTGATTTTTACCGACCAGTAGTCGACACCCTTGAAGCTATAGGCGCCAAAGAAGGTCCCATGGCTAACGATGCGGTCGCCGTGCGGCCGGGCAATCAGCATGAGCTTTTCATCTTTGCTGAGATTCAGTTGAAAGAAAGGAGAGACTGTTTGCTTCGGCGTACCGCAAACCTCCAGCAGCGCCAGATCGGCGTTCACATCTACCCCCAGCACTTTCGCCTGGCAGCCGTTGGTAAAAACACGGGCTTCAAGTTTGTCGGTACGCGAAAAACCCAACGCCAGCTTTTTTGACTCGTCTAAATCTCCGGAGACGACGTGATAGGCAGTCATCACCAGATGCTCGCCAACCACGAAACCGGTCGCGTACCCATTCGCGCCCCAATTCAGAAAGGTGATCACGCGTTGCAGAGCGTTCGGATTCCTCTTTGTAAACTCGAGTTCCAAAGAGATGGTGTTGCGTTCGTGCTGCTTAACCAGTTCCGACGAAGTCATGCCCAAACTCCGGGACGGGAGCAAACACAGAACCAGCCCAACAAGTATCAGACTGCAAAGCTGTTTTTTCATCCGAGCCTCCTTCGAGAGAAAATCAACGGCGATCAAGAGAAAACCGAGCGTTCATGCCGCACGACAACATTAGTCGGGCGACGGTCAAAGAACTGAAACGGGAATCGAGCTCCTAAGCGAGGAACTCCCCGGTGGCCAGGTAAACTTGTCGCTGATTCGGATGCGTTTGCGATCCGGAGCCAGGCCGGGATGCTGTTGGCTTAGGCTGCGGAGGCTGACGCCTCCAGGATGGCCCACATTTCTATCACATCAGAGCCGACTATGGAAGAGTTTTGACGGGAAGATGTGTGGCAAAACTGTGTTGCTGGGTTGGCCCGCCGGGCTAAGTCACAACTCGTGCAGCCAGAGATTTAGAACCTTTTTTCCCCATGTTGAGGAGTTACAGCGAATCTCCATCAATCGGGCCATGAAAGGTTTTGCGAAAGATGTTCTGACGACGCGCGCGTGTCCAAGTCGGCAGTCCAGTATTCGCGGACTTACTTCAACTGGTCTCGAGCTTGTCCAAGCCAGGTAAGAAAATCATTGGCCGTGGATCTTATTGAAGTTGTCAAAACTCGTCGTTAACCCCGCAGGCATCTTGATGAGCGCTGAATCCGGTTCGCCAAAGACAAGGCTGGTTGGCTCAGTAATCACAGTCGACGTTTCACTTCTTTGTACGATTTTGAGGTTGGCGCCGCCGATGGCTGGGGCGTGGTAAAACTCCATTTGATCGTCGTTGTTGGCTTTCGTCACCAATGTCGGATAACCCATAACCGTTTCAGTCCGGAGAAAATCGGAACTCTTCTGGAAGCCTTCGGCCGTTAAGATAGGTAAAGGAGAATCAAGGTTCGAGAGAAAACTCACTTTCTCGTCACCCTCGCGCTTACTGAATACTCCCTGCCCAACTACTCCGAAGGTTTCTACCGTCTTGCCACGCGCGTATCGTTGAATGCTAAGCCAATTTCCTGTCTCAGACATGTATAGCGTTTCTAGAAACAGAGGTAGCACCTTTCCATTAGAATTGTATTGCGTCGTTTGGGAGCTAAGAGTGTAACCATGACGACCAGACTGCGAGGCATGGATGTATGTTGCTCTGGCTATGATGCCGGCAAGAAACAGCATCACGAGTAGGCCTACTAGAATTTTGTTTCGGAGAAAAGAAGAACGCTTCATATGGGAGCCTCCAAAGGGTAGAATTTCCCGAACGTTATCGTGAAGGGTTCTGCTTGTCAACGATCCCTTTAAGAGCGTTTGACTCCATCTTGTCAGAGCTGAAGTGGACTCGAGGGGGAGGCCCCATGGTGCCTGGCAACACTAAGTAAGCTGAGTCAGCCCGCGAGTTTTTTCTTGACGGTTTCACTGACTATGCGCCCATCCGGATTTTTGCCTGCCAGAAGTACCATCGTGGCCTTCATCACCGCACCCATCTCTTTCATCGAGGTGGCGCCGGTTTCCGTTATCGCAGAGGCAACCGCCTGTTCAATCTCTTCAACTGAGGCCGCCTGGGGCAGGTAACCTTCGATGACGGTGATCTCGGCCGTCTCTTTGTCGGCCAAGTCCGCGCGTCCACCCTTCTGATATTGTTCGACCGAATCTCGCCGCTGTTTCACCTGCGAGCGCAGCAGCTTTGCCAGCTCGTCATCGTCGAGGGCGCCGCCCTTTTCGATCTCGCGATAACTGATCGCCGATTTCAACATGCGCAAGGTCGAAGTGCGTGCCGCGTCTTTGGCTTTCATGGCAGCGATCATGTCGCCGGCAATCTGTTCTTTCAGGCCCATCTTTTCTCTCGATTATCAGGGGATTCTGAGAATGACACTCTAGCGCATCTCGGCAGACTTCGCTAAGGTCCGGGCCACATCATGCTCACAAAAAGGATCAATACATTAATTATCGCTGTTGCCTTGTCCCTGTTTAGTTGCCCGTCGTGGATCGTTCTTTTTGTCCAGGGAAACAAAGACGATCCACGAAGTCACACGAACCAACACGAACCAAAACAGATCCGACTCGAGATAAGTTGTGACTTTTGAGGCAAAGCCGCGTTGCATGCGTCCGGTCAATTCCAACGTGCATCGCCCCGTTTGGGTGCGAAATGTTTATAGCATCCGACCTCCATTGAGATTCTAACCAGCTCCGTCAGGAGCGGACTGTGAAGAAACGTTTCGCTCCTAACGGAGCTTAAATAATCTGGGTGTCTGGCGGGGCTATAAACATTTCGCTCCTGACGGAGCGAAAGCCTGCACTCGTTGCGGTGCTAGCGTCCGGCCTTATGCTTGTAACGAATTCCTGGATCATGACGAGGCTTGGAGGTGAAAGGTAATCGGTAAGGCAAGCCTTACCGCACATCAGGCGGCAGAGCCGCAGCCCGACCCAGTGCCCGTCTTTTAAGCAACTGGTAACTACGCAGCCGGTAACTTGGCTTTCCCGTTAGCCGGCAATTTCGCCTTACCATTCGAACGCGCCAGATACTCCCGCAGATATCGTCCCGTGTGCGATGCTTTCACCTTCATGATCTCTTCGGGCGTGCCGGTCGCGACGACGTGACCGCCCGCGTCGCCGCCGTCCGGACCAAGGTCAATGATGTAGTCAGCCGTCTTAATCACGTCGAGGTTATGCTCGATCACCAAAAGCGATCCGCCCGCCTCAATCAGCGCGCGAAACGCGGCCAACAACTTGTTGATATCGTCAAAGTGCAAACCCGTTGTCGGTTCGTCGAAGATGTACAGCGAGCGCGCGCCGGCGCGTTTAGCCAGATGCGCCGCCAGTTTCACTCGCTGAGCTTCACCGCCCGATAGCGTCGTCGCCGATTGACCCAGGCGCAGGTAACCTAAACCGACTTCATCAAGTACGCGCAGCTTGTTTACGATCTTGGTTATGTCTCGGAAAAACGTGAGCGCTTCACGAATGGTCATGTTCAGCACGTCGTGAATGTTTTTGCCGCGATAGCGAACGTCCAGAATCTGCTGCTTGAAGCGCGTGCCTTTGCATTCTTCACAAACCAATTCGACGTCGGCTAGGAACTGCATCTCGACCGTGACGGTGCCATCGCCCTGGCAGACCTCGCAACGTCCGCCAGGCACGTTGAAGGAAAAATGCGAAGGATCAAACCCGTGTGTCTGGGCCTCGCGCGTGTGGGCAAAGGTTTCGCGGATTGCGTCATAGACCTTGATGTAGGTGACCGGATTCGAACGCGGCGTGCGGCCGATCGGTGATTGATCCACCAGAATGACTTCGTCGATGTGTTGCCCGCCTTCGAGCTTTTGAAAGGCGCCGACGTGGCCCTGCCAATCTCCCCGCTCCTTTTTCAAGCCGGCATAGATGCAATCATGAATCAGGGTCGACTTGCCTGAACCGCTGACCCCCGTGACACATACCAGCATGTCGAGCGGAATATCGACGTTTATATTTTTGAGATTGTGCTCGCCGGCCCCGCGAACTTTCAGTCGTTTAAGCTGCAAAGGGCGGCGATGCTTGGGCTCTCGAATCTCAGACTCGCCGCGCAGATAACGGCCGGTCAGCGATTGCGAGTCTCTGATCAATCCTGGAAAGTCGCCTTCATACATCAAACGGCCGCCCAGTTCGCCCGCCGCCGGCCCGATATCCAGAATGTGATCCGCGGCGCGCATCATGTCCGCATCGTGCTCAACTACCAGCACGGTATTGCCGATGTCGCGCAAGTTGTGCAGCAGGCGAATCAAACGGTCGTTGTCGCGCGGGTGCAAACCAATCGAAGGCTCGTCCAGCACATACAGCGCTCCGACTAAAGACGATCCCAGATTCGTCGCCAACTGAATCCGCTGCGCTTCACCGCCTGACAACGTCGAAGCCAGACGATCGAGGGTCAAATAATCCAATCCGACGTCAACCATGAAGCGAAGTCGGCGGCGCACTTCGAATAGCACGCGCTCGGCGATGGCCGATTGTTCCGGGAGCAGCTCGAGCGCGTCAAAGAAAATCGCAGCTTCTTTAATCGACAGGGATGAAACTTCCGGCAGCGTCTTCCCGCCGATGCGCACGTCGCGCGCTTCCTGCCGCAGGCGCCCACCTTCACAGTCGGGACAGAGGGTATAGCCGCGATACTTTGACATGAAGACGCGCACGTGAAGCTTGTACTTCTTAGTGTCGAGCCAGTCGAAGAACCCGCGCACGCCGCTCCATTCACCCTTGCCATTTACAATTGCGTTACGTTGTTGGCGGGTTAGTTCATTAAAAGAAACGTTCATCGGGATGCGTTCAGCCTTGCAGAAGCCGCGCAACTCAGATTTGGCCCACTCATATTGAGGTTTGGTCCATGGCTCAATCGCGCCTTCGCTCAGCGTCAATCCCGGATTAGGTATCACCAGATCAAGATCGAGTCCGATGGTATTGCCGAACCCCTGACAAGTCGGACACGCGCCATAGGGGTTGTTAAAGCTGAACAGACGCGGCTCGGGAATCGCGTACACGGTGCCGTCGTACTTGCATTCGAAGCCTTCAGAAAAACGCAGGCGGGTTGGTTCGGCCGCGGCGGTTTCGACAACCGCCTGTCCGTGTCCTTCGCGAAAACAGGTTTCCAATGAATCGACCAGACGCTGGCGGATGTCTTCGCGCGCGATCAGGCGATCGACCAGAACATACACGTTCTTGAAATCGTCCAGAGGGTAGTCATCAGGGGAAGTGAGATCGATTTGTTGGCCGTCGTGCATTAATCGCGTGAAACCGCGCTGCATCAGGCTCATTAAATGCGCCGTGATCATCTGCCGGCCCAGCTTTCCATCGGCTTCCTTCTGTTTGCTTTTTCGTGACGATTTGGAACTGTCGCCGTTAGTGTCGTTGAGTTCGATGTGAAGTCCGGCCTGAGCCGGAAATAAGAGATAGAAGCGGACGCCCTCAGCGAGTTGCTGCAAAGTTTCTTCGGCCGCCGATTCCGGCGAATCGCGCTTGACCTCTCGGCCGCAAACACGACAGAGGGTAATGCCTACGCGCGCGTACAACAGACGAAGGTAATCATAAATTTCAGTCTGGGTGGCCACGGTCGAACGGGGATTACGAGTCGAATTCTTTTGCCGGATGGCGATGGCGGGCGCGATCCCGCGCACTTCATCGACGTCCGGCTTGTCCATGCGTTCGAGGAATTGGCGGGCGTAAGCCGACAGGGACTCGACATAGCGGCGCTGGCCCTCGGCATAGATGGTGTCGAATGCCAGCGAGGATTTACCCGAACCGCTGACCCCAGTGACGACGGTCATGAGATTAATCGGAATCGAGAACGAGATGTTCTTAAGATTGTTGACGCGAGCGCCCCGTACTTCGATAGCTTCCTGGGTCATGATTGGTGCGTGCAAGGCCGCACAGAGGGGAAACCGGCGGTCTCGAAAACCCCACATCTTAACTCGAAAGCCCGGGCAAAGCGAAGGCTGGTTACTTCGTGGTGGTGCCCTATTTTGAAACCCTCGTGGAGGTTAAGACGATCCACGAAGCCACACGAAACGTTATTTCGTGCCCATTTCGTGTGATTTCGTGGATCGTTCTTGCTCCGGGAAAGACAACACGAAATCAACTTGGGCACCCTACTTCGTAAATCCTTTGCACTCCTTCTCATTAGCACCGGGCTTTAGCCCGGTGGCTACTATCCGGTTTTGAGGGCAAACCGTTTAAACGGTTTCCGGTGGGGTCGCGTGCTGATTCACCGGGCTAAAGCCACGGTGCTAATAAGACTGGAATGCGGAATCCACCCACTAACGCAAGTTGACTTCCGTTGGCAACAGGCCTGCCCTTTCGCTCATCTGAGTGCAGGCGTGCTCCGACTCAGCTCTGTTGTTATAATCCACGAGTCGTAGCCGTGGTTTATCGATCGCCTGCGCAGGAAAATACTAATGAATCTCTTCTCCTTAACTAGTTACCGGCTCGTTGATGTTGGTTTCTGTCGCGGACTTTTTGCGGCCCTGATCCTACTGACGGCCACGACCATGGCGCCGGCCCAGCAAACCAGCGCTGACGCGAGGGGGCCGGCTGCTACAAACATAACAGCGAGCACCCTGTCCCAAAGCCAGGTCGACGCGGTCGTCCGGGCGTTCACTAATAAGGAGACGCAGTTTCGTCAAGCGCTAAACACTTACGCGTTCAAACGAGACGCGCTGGTGCAGACGATCGGAATGGGTGGGCAAGTCACCGGCGAGTATCACCGGGTATCGTACTTCACCTTCAACGATCAGGGTGAACGGTTCGAAAAGATCAACTTCTTTCCGATGCCGACGCTGACCGAGATCAACATTACCACACAGGACCTGGAGGATCTCGGGGGCGTGAATCCATTCGCCCTCGAAGCGTCCAAACTCAACGCGTACAGCTTCAAGTACGTCGGCAAAGAGAAGATCGATGAGTTGGATCTCTACGTCTTTGATGTCGGTCCCAGGGTGGCTCCGGATCCCAAGAAGATCAAAGATCGATACTTCCAGGGTCGCATCTGGGTGGACACGCAAGACCTGCAGATCGTCAAAGCTCGCGGTAAGGCAGTTCCTGAAGACAAGAACAACAAGTATCCGACCTTCGAGACCTATCGCGAACAGATCGACGGCAAGTATTGGTTCCCGACTTACAGCTACGCGGATGACGAACTGACCTTTGGCAATGGCAATGTGGTGCGCCTGCGCCTGCTGGTGAAGTATACGGACTTCGTGGTTGGCCGTGGCAAAGTCACCATCACCGAAATCGGCGATGCGCCGGCCGGATCAGAAAAGCCGGAAACTCCGAAGCCAGAGTCAAAGCCGAACTCGACTTCGCAGCCGCCGCCGCCGCCGGCGCGGCCGTCTGAAACAAGCGGCCAAGCTGAAGCGATACTGCCGACCGAGGGGGGAATACTTAATAGCAGGGCCCTCGACCTGCCTACACCAAAGTATCCCGAGGAAGCGAGAAGGCTACACGAGTTTGGCGAGGTGCAGGTTAAGGTCCTGGTCGACGAAACCGGCAAAGTGATTTCAGCCGAAGCTGTTTTCGGACCCGCTTCATTACGACAGGCGGCGGTTGACGCGGCCAAACGAGCCAGGTTCGCGCCCAGGGTCCTCGATGGAATTACCGTGAAGGTGTCCGGAATACTTACCTATGATTTCAAGCAGTGATATTTAGAACGTAGTGAATGAGGAAACCCAGAATGAATTTTCGAAATAGACAGCCGCGCTCGAACGCGATGAGGACCGTGGGTTTGGTCTGTTTTTTACTAGCCACCTTTTTGCGCTGGTTTGTTCACCCGACGTCCGGCTTCGGACCTGACGTCGTCGATGCGATTACTGGACTATTCTATGGCGTTTCAATTAGTTGTCTTTTATTGAGCTTACGGAACGTTCGTCAATGCTCGCGAGATGAAGCCTAGGTCGCTGTTCAATCGTTCAAAAGCGATCCACGAACTCACACCAAACAACTCGAACGAGAATCCGTTGTCTTCGTTTCGTGTGTGTTAGTGGATCGCTTTTTTCAGACGCCTCACCAAGTAGCATCGTAAGAAATCTTTCTCCGCAGCCTGCCAGGAATTACTTCGGCCTTCGGGGAGTGAGCTTCTCAACTCCCAATTCTTTCATGATCATTCCCTGGACTTGATCGACTAGTTTCTGCAAGTCTTCATCAGTTGAAACCCAGGCAGTCTCAACCGGCGCGAACAAGACCATCTCGATCGTTCCGGGCCAGGCTTCGCCGGTCCCTTTACCCATCAATTGATCGCTGTTCTTTAAAGCCATCGGAACGATAGGCACGCCCGCTTGCACTGCCATGTGAAAACCGCCTTTCTTAAACGGCAGCATTTGTCCCGGGCGCGCGCGCGTGCCTTCCGCGCAAACACCGAACGAGATTCCTGAGCGCAGGCGCTCGGTTGCTATCCGAATGCTTTCGACAGCGCGTTCGCGGTTGGATCGATCGATGGCAATGACATTCACAAAGCCCATACCATAGCCGAGAATCGGCGCCTTGAGCAGTTCCTTCTTGCCGACCAAACCCATGCGCCGCCCGGTAAAGGCAAACAAGGGCGCCGCGTCGAGGTAGGACCAGTGATTCGAGATAAAGACATAAGGCTGTTTCGGATCCAGCAACTCGAGGCCTTTGACGTCGACTTTCACGCCGCTCAGGCGCAGCCAGGTGCGCGCTCCAAAATCGGCCCACGGATAAACCCAGTCGGGCTGGTGTGCCAAACGTGCGGCCAGCAGAATCGGCGGCGCGAGTATCAAGAGCAGCGCGCCGGCGACAAACCACGACCACCAAAACCGCAATTTGCCGAGGATTCTGGGGCCGCGTCTTGTGCTAGACTTCGCCGCGTCGCTATCCGCCATAGTTCTTTGGCCTAACTCTTGAGAGGTAATGTCTGAATGCATACTGAGCGAGAGCGGCTTTGCCGCCCCGATGTGCGGAAAGCCTCCGGCTTTCCGATTAGCCACCAGCTGAATCCAAGAGGCTACGCCTCAGTGATCGTCTCCGCCATTCTCGTCGGCTTCTTTGCGCTTGCGACTACAACCCAAGGCCAACGACGGCAACCGCAGCCGATCCGCGATGTGCCGGGGTCAGGTGTATTCTCACCGGGTTCCGTGCTCGGTTTCACTCCCGGCGACGATCGCACCATAGCCGACTGGAAGCAAATCACGAACTACTTCACGCGCCTCGGCTCGAGTAACCGCGTGCGAGTGCAAACTATCGGTCAATCCACGCTCGGCCGACCGCTCATCGCCGCCTTTATTAGCGCGCCCGAGAATATACGCAATCTTGAGAAGTACAAAGCCATTCAAGCGCGCCTCGCTGACCCACGCAAGGTGCTCAGTGATGCCGAACGCGATCAATTGATTCGCGATGGCAAAGCTGTCGTAGTCATTTCATGTTCGATTCATTCAACTGAAATCGTAGCGTCGCAAATGTCGATGCAGCTTGCCTACAACCTGGCGAGCGCCAATGATGACGACACTCTGTCGATCTTGCGCAACACAATCCTGATTTTGATTCCATCACCGAATCCGGACGGCGTCGACATCGTAGCCAATCATTATCGCCAGACGCTCGGAACTCCCGCCGAGGGTCGCGATCCGCCGGAGCTCTACCATTACTATGCCGGACATGACGACAATCGCGATTGGTTCATGCTCGATCTGAAAGAGACAAAGGCCGTCACGAGATTATTCTGGAAAGAATGGTTTCCCGAGATCGTCTACGACATTCATCAGCAGGGTTCGAACGGATCGCGTTTCTTTGTACCGCCTTTCTACGATCCGCCTAATCCGCATATCGCGCCGCTGCTGCTGCGTCAGGTGGGATTGATCGGTCACAAGATGGCCGCGGACGTAACTGCGGCTGGATTCCGCGGCGTGCTCACCAATGCGCTTTACGATACCTGGTGGCACGGCGGATTTCGCACTGCGCCTTACTTTCACAACTCGATCGGCATTCTTACCGAAGCCGCCAGCGCGCGGATCATGTCGCCCAGCAACGTTACCCGCGACCAGTTGTCGCGGAGCGGCACGCGCGGCATGCGCACCGCGCTGGAGGTGACAACAAACTTTCCTGAGCCCTGGCCCGGCGGCGCCTGGCATCCGCGCGACATCATGCAGATGGAACTGATCGCCTGCCATTCAGTTTTGTCTCTGGCGGCAAACTATCGCACCGATTACCTGCGCAACTTTTATGAACTTGGAAAGGGGGGACTATCGCCGCTTGGGGAAGGCCAGCCACTCGCTTACTTAATCCCCGCTGGCCTGGGCCGCGATGAGAACGTCGCGAAAATGATCGGCGCGCTGGTCGAGCAGGGAGTGGAAGTTTATCGTCTCGATCGTGAGTTACATGCTGCTGTCGGCCCGCAGATACTAACGAAGATTCGTTCAGCAAACTCGGGCAGGCTCGTCAGCCTCGTCAGCCTTGGCCCCTTGCTAATTGACTCTGACGGTACTGCCCGCGAAGTTCCGGCCGGTAGCTATATCGTTTATCTCAACCAGCCGTATCGTCAAAACGTCCTGGCTCTCTTTGAGCCGCAAGCCTATCCCGATCGTACCACTGCCACCGGTGAAGCCGAGCGCCCCTATGATGTTGCTGGTTGGACATTGCCCATGCAGATGGGATTGGAAGCCCCCGCGGTCCTCTCGATCCGTGAAGCTGAAAGAGAGCGAAAGCTTACCCTGATCAAAAACGAGAATGAGGTGCGGCGTGATCTCGGGCTGGCGCTGTGGACGACTGACAAGTCGCCAATCCCAAATCCAATCAAACCCGGGATTCGCATTGGGATCTATCAGGGCCCACGCGGCAACATGGACGAGGGTTGGACGCGTTACGTCTTTGATACCTTCAATGTCCCGTATGAATCATTGCGCGACGGTGGGTTGAACGCGGGGAATCTGCGCGCCGTATTCGACGCGGTCGTTTTGCCCTCGGATCGCATGCGCGAGCCTGCCGATCCAGAGGCTTCAGAGACGGGAAGCGGCATAAGCAATCAGGGCCTCGCGAATCTCGCTCGCTTTGTCGAAGACGGCGGCACATTGATTTGCTTTGATGGGTCGTGCGGACCGCTAATTAAGAATTGGCGTTTACCGCTGAAAAACGTTTTAGAGGGATTGCGTTCGACTGATTTCTATTGTCCCGGTTCGATTCTGGGCTTGGATGTCGACACTTCCAGCCCGATCGCGCGAACGTTGTCGAAAGACGTAGATGCCTTTTTTACCAACAGCTCGGCCTTTGAAATCGCTTCCAATACTGGGCCCATCCGCTTTACTTCGCGGTCGGGACCTCTGGAAACGCAGGTCGTCGCACGTTATGCGAAAGACGACGTTTTGCGATCTGGCTGGCTGCGGGGTGAGAATCGGATCAAAGACAAGATTGCACTCGCGGAAATCATCGTTGGCAAAGGACGAATCGTCCTCTTCGCCTTTCGCCCACAGCATCGCGGCCAGACCTGGGGCACTTTTCCCTTCATTTGGAACGCGATAAATCTGGCAAAGTAGCGCAAATATGGCCGTTTC
>JAWWPL010000004.1:0-9776 GCA_033850605.1 Blastocatellia bacterium
ACACGCCAGGGAAATTTTGAGCCGGTACTATCCGGCCATTGGCATTGGGTTGGCCCTGCTAATCATCATTGTGTTTGTGGGAAAGAATCTGCTGGGACGCGGTGCGACGCCGGAACCTCTATCAGACGTCGAGAGTTGATTGGCGCTTGAGCATGCGGGCCTCTTCCGGAATGGCGCGGAATGTTCGAGCTTCAAATAGAGTGCGCACACCCTGCGCTTCGAGGCGATCCAATAAACGGATAAAGACCTCAGCCGTTGCGAGTGCATCGCTGGCTGCCCGGTGACGCTCCGGAATCTCAAGTCCGAAGTACCCAGCCAGCGCATCAAGATTATGACTCTCCAGATCACACACTATCCGGCGGGCAAGTTTCACCGTACAAAGTTCCGCATTGCGCATGCGACAACCCGGAAATACGCGTCCGATTTCACGGTTCAACAGCGCCAGATCGAACTTCGAGTTGTGGGCTACCATCACTGAGTCGCCGGCAAAATCCAGCCAGGCGTCGGCGATTTCGGCAAACTTTGGGGCGCTCCTGAGCATTTGATCTGAAATGCCGGTGAGCGCCGCTATGAATCGCGGCAGCGGGACGCCCGGATCGATCAAACTTTGAAACTTATCGGCGATCTTCCCATAGCGAACATGATAAGCCCCAAGTTCAATGACCCTGGCAGGCAAGCCTTTGGCGCCAATCGCCTCAACATCCAGCACCACAAAATCGATTTCACTCAGCGGGCGATGCTCAACTGGATCGCGACTGATCGTCAAATAGTCCGCTTCCAAATTGAAGCGCGGATCGTTCCGGACCAGGTCACCGATCAGCGAAGCGGACAATGCTTCATCGGCATGCGACAACCGAAAGACTGCGTCGGCTATTTCCGTCACCGCCAGTCGCCCGCCATTCTTGCTCAGCAACTCGAAGGTCTCGTCGACCAGCGCCGAATCGGAAATGAGATTGCTATGCGATAACATTGCTGGGCATTGTAGTCTGTGGTGAAAGTTTTTTGAAACCCTGAAGATCGCTGGTAGTTTGTTAGCTGTAAGCACAGGCTGCCAGCCTGTGCTACGCGGGCGCAAGCTGGCAGCTTGCACTACATCGCCGAGATTGCAGAGAAGCACCAAATCAAAACATTGACATCTGAAGAAGTAATAGCGAAGTTCAAAGACGCCGGCGCATTGCTGGAGGGCCATTTCATTTTGTCGAGCGGGCTGCACAGTTCGGTTTACCTCCAATGTGCGATCGCGCTCGAATCAACCAGGTCGGCCGCGGAGTTTGGCTCCGCGCTCGCAAAACATTTTGCCGCCAGCCAGATCGACACGGTCGCCTCTCCGGCAATCGGAGGGATAGTGATTGGCTATGAAGTGGCACGCCAACTAGGCGTACGGTTTATCTGGACCGAAAGGGCAGACGGGCGCATGACTTTGCGTCGAGGCTTCCAGGTAAGCAAGGGCGAGCGCGTGTTAGTCATCGAGGATGTGATTACCACCGGCGGATCCACACGAGAAACAATAGACGCCCTCGTAGCATTGGAAGCCGACGTGATAGCGGCAGGCTCGATTATTGACCGCTCGGGCGGCAGGGCCGATGTGGGCGTACCACGCGTTTCGCTGGCTACGCTTGATGTGGCCGTTGTTTCTCCTGATGAGTGTGACGCGTGCCGGCGCGGCGATCAGGCAATAAAGCCTGGTAGCAGGAAAACTTGAGTTTGGAGTTCCGACTTCAGTCGGCATCTTGCAAGCGGGACCGACTGAAGTCGGAACACCAAACACCAGAAAGGCGGGCAGTAGCCCGCCTCTAAGCAAAACTTACAAACCGGCTCGATGAACTTCAAACTACTGATCCAATACGATGGGACCGATTTCCATGGCTGGCAGATACAAGACGAACAGCGCACGGTCCAGGGCGAACTGATGCGCGTTCTATCGCTGCTGGATGATCGCCCCGTCACGGTCCACGGATCAGGCCGAACTGATGCCGGTGTGCATGCAGAGGGACAAGTCGCCAGCGTCCATCTTCAGAGGCAAATAACGCCCGCGAAACTGCGCAATGCTATTAACGGAAATTTGGACCGCGATGTGCGCGTGCTGTTTGCAAAGGTCGCCCCCGACGATTTCCATGCGCGATACTCTGCGATCGGGAAGACATATGTGTACCGTCTGGTTCATGGGCCAATAATGTCCCCCTTCTGGGCGCGCTTTGCCCACCAGGAAGCGCGGCCGATCGATCTCGAACGCATCCGGAGTTGTGCCCGGCTTTTTATTGGCGAGCATGATTGGACGGCGTTTTCAGCGGCGCAGTCGGATACTGAATCCCGCGTGCGCAAGATTAACAATCTGACGATCAGCGCAGGTTGGGACGGGCGCGGCCTTTGTGATCTGATTGAATTCACTGTATCGGCTAATGGCTTTCTGAGATATATGGTTCGCTCGATTGTCGGGACTCTGCTGGCGGCGGGCCGTGCCGAGATTGAGGCGGACATGATCGAACGCGCGATCAGGGAAGGCGATCGCAATCTGGTCGGCGCCACTGCCCCGGCGTGTGGTCTGACGCTGTTACGGGTGCAGTATGATTGACAGTGCCTGCGCTTGCAGTAAGAATGAAACAGCCCTTAGTTTAGGTGTTCAGTAGGTAAAAAGAACGTGCTTTCTGATTTTACAGAAGTTGTTCGCGGGGGAAGTCCGGATGAGCGTCTGCTTGCCGCGATTGATTGGGACCGTTTGCCTCGGCACGTCGCCGTAATCATGGACGGCAATGGGCGCTGGGCGGCGCAGCGTGGGCAGCCCCGGATCGCCGGACATCGGGCGGGCGTGGACGCGGTACGAGCTACAGTTGATACGAGCGCCCGGCTGGGTTTGGGGGCTCTGACGCTCTATGCCTTCTCAACTGAAAACTGGAAGCGTCCTCGCTATGAAGTTGATGCCCTGATGCGCATGCTCAGAAAATATCTGCGATTAGAGCTTGACGAGATCAATCGGCAGAATATTCGCTTTCAAACCATCGGCCGGACGGAAGCCCTGGCGCCCAGCGTCAGGAACGAGATTGCGCGCGCATCGGAACATACGTCGAGTAACACCGGCATGGTGCTAAGCGTGGCTTTGAACTATGGGGGACGCGCCGAAATCGTCGATGCGTGCCGCGCCGCCACGCGGAACCTGACAGCCGCCGGAAGATCGGTGGACGACTTGAGCGAAGCGGACATTGAGCGTGAGCTGTACACCAGCAACTTGCCTGAACTGGATCTCCTCGTGCGCACCAGCGGTGAACTGCGGATTTCCAACTTCTTGTTATGGCAGAGCGCTTACGCTGAAATTCATGTTACCGAAACGCTCTGGCCTGACTTTCGCCGCCTGCACCTGCTTGAAGCGGTGACGGACTACCAGCAGCGCAGCCGGCGATTCGGAGGACTGAAGCTGGTCGCTAACGCGAAGTAACAAAACCGGATTCACAAAGCGGCTCAAGAGGAGCACAAACAGAAGCGAATTGATTTAGGCACAAGTTAGTGGTCGGCGTTAGGTCCTAGTTGAGCTACCCGAAGGGCTCTCATTAACACCGTCGCCTTAGCGGGGCCAATATACCCGAAACCGTTTAAACGGTTTCCATTTCGAAGAAGACTAGTGACCACCGGGCTAAAGCCGCGGTGCTAATGAGAAACGCTTCGCCAGAATTCGACCTGCATTGTCACCGAGTATTGAAACATTTGACGCCTAGCGATTCCTTTGAAAACCCAACCACCAAAGCCCAAACCTAAAACCTTTCTGGGGAAGCTTCCGCCGGCCGTAGCACGAGTAGTAACCGGGGCGGTGCTGCTGCCAATCCTGGTGGTTTCGATCATCATTCCGAAACTGTCTATTCTGTTCGTCCTACTGGCCGCCGCCGCGATGATCGCAGCGCTTCTTGAGTTTTGGTTGCTGGCTCGGAAACAACAGATTCGCGCTGATGCCGCGGCCGGACTGCTCAGCGCAGCCGCGCTCTTAACCGTTTTCTATTTCACTGAGACGGGCCGATTGCCGGATCTTCTCATGATCCAGCTCATTCTGATCCTGTTAACCATCGGATCGCTGGTAGCCGCAATGTTGCGGGGGGCGCCATTCGATCGAATGATTACGTCGGCCGGCGTAACTGTGCTCAGCGTGATGTATGTAGTGTTGCTCGGCGGGCATCTGATTGCGTTGCGCGTGGGATTTGCTCCGGAACTCTCGAAGCATTTGCTCGCATTTTTCTTTCTGATAATCATGGGTGCGGACGCTGCGGCCTATTACGGCGGCCGGGGTTTTGGTAAACACAAGTTGGCTCCCGGCATCAGCCCCGGTAAGACCTGGGAAGGCGCGGTCGCGGGAATGCTTGCGAGTCTGTTGCTCGCAGCCGTCGCCCATTATTGGTTCTTCCCTGAACTACCCGCGAAGTTCGCGCTGCCGTTGGCCGCGCTGATGAATGTGGTAAGCGTGATCGGAGACCTGACTGAGAGCGCTCTGAAACGCAGTGCAGGCGCGAAGGATACCGCCACGATTCTGCCCGGTCACGGCGGCGTTTTGGATCGAATGGACAGCTTGCTGTTCAATGCGCCGGTCATCTACTATTTTGCCAGGCTGTATTTCAACTCATAAATGAGCACGAAGAAGATAATTTTAATTATCGCCGGAGTTGTAGGCGTCCTGGCACTGATAGTGGCGATCGTCGCCGGCGGGATTCTTTGGTTTTCATTTCACAAAATCAATAACAGTGAGGCCGCGGATACCGCGCGCACCTTTCTACGAAGTAATGCAATTCTGAAACGAGACATTGGCGAAGTGAAAGACTTCGGTTCGTTCATCCCCTTCAATATCAGCGCACAGAACGCCGACGGTGAAGCGACGCTCCATATTAAAGTCATAGGGGAGAAACGAACCGTGAATGCCACGGTTCAGCTCTCATACCGCAGCAATCGATCATGGCGAGTCACGGGGGCCACTTACGATCGCGACGGGCAAACGATAGACCTGGTACAGGGCTACGGCCCGCCCTCGACACCAACGCCTCCTTCGAGTTGATCTTAACTTTATGTCAGCACGCGTCATAGCTATCCTGGGTTCGACCGGTTCGATTGGGTGCAATACCTTTCGCGTCCTGGAAACCCTGGGTCCGGAGAAGTTTCGCGTCGTAGCCCTGGCCGCCGGACGGAATGTTGCAAAGCTGGTGGAACAGATTACGCGGCACCAGCCAGCCCTGGTCTCTGTCGAAAGCGACGAAATCGGCGAACAACTAAAGGCTGAGTTGCTGAGACGCAAACTCGAGGTTCCGCAAATAGCCAGCGGTGAAGATGGATTGGTGAAAGTTGCCACACACCCAGAGGCCGATTGCGTTGTATCGGCCACGGTGGGAGCGGTCGGCTTCGTGCCCACGCTGCGCGCCCTCGAAGCAGGCAAGCGCGTTGCCCTGGCTAACAAAGAAACCCTGGTCATGGCTGGTGAATTAATGACGCGCGCGGCTGAAAAATCAGGTGCGGAACTTTTGCCGGTTGATTCAGAACACAACGCCCTGCATCAGTGTCTGCGCGGAGAAACCACGGCAGAGGTGCGGCGGATAATTCTGACGGCGTCCGGTGGGCCCTTCCGCACACGAGACAAGGCGGCGATTGACTCCGCCACCGTGGCCGAAGCCCTAAACCATCCCACCTGGAGCATGGGCGCGAAAATTACCATTGACTCGGCCACTCTGATGAACAAAGGCCTGGAAGTAATCGAAGCCCGCTGGCTGTTTGGCTTCGGCGCTGATGAAATCAACATCGTCGTACATCCCGAGTCGATCGTCCATTCAATGATCGAAATGGTCGACGGCTCAGTTATCGCCCAGATGGGTGTGACGGATATGCGGCACGCGATTCAATACGCGCTGACTTATCCAGAGCGTCATGATTCTGATTTACCATCGCTTGATTTGGCGCGACTTTCGTCTTTGCATTTCGAAGAGCCCGACCTGGAGCGCTTTCCCTGTATCTCGCTCGCCTATCGGGCGCTGCGAACCGGCGGAACGCTGCCGGCTGCTATGAATGCCGCAAACGAGGAAGCTGTGCAGGCGTTCATCAACGAACAAGTTTCTTTTGCCGATATTCCACTAATTATCAAGAGTGTGATGGATGGGCATCGAACGTCTGACGTTAAAGATCTCGCGGCCGTGGTCGCTGCTGATCGGTCAGCCCGTGCGTCTGCCCAGGGGCTAATCGCCCAGCTATTACAGGAGAGTCGGACATCGGGCGTCGCTTGACGTGAAAATGTACGCATGCGCAGCTAGCGCGTGCGCGCGGGCAGGCGGCCCGCGCTACAGGCGCTTTGCCACCGGTCGGAAAGGCAAAGCGTTGCCGCACATCAGGCGAAGCCGCGACCGAACCGGGCGGCGACTTTTAGCGTCACATCGCCTTCCAAAGTCTTACCTCAAAACAGACGTGACAATTGCCACGACCGCAGGGAATGCGCATTGGAAACTGAGTTGCGTTTGACCCGTTCCCTATGGGCCACGTAAACTCAGTCTGTAATGTGTTGTATCAGGTGCGAGGCAAAAATGGCGGAGCGTTTCATTTAATCAGCAGTAGTTTTAGGCGAATCTAGTAATGGGCATATTTCAGAATCCGACTGTTCTGGGCGTTCTCGCCTTCATTTTTATTCTCGGGGCCGCGGTGACGCTGCACGAGTTTGGCCACTTTTTGGTAGCCAAGCTCTTGAAAATCCGGGTCGAGACTTTCTCCTTCGGTTTCGGGCCGAGACTGTTGGGCCGCAAGATCGGGACTACCGATTATCGCATCTCGCTTATTCCACTGGGTGGTTACGTCAAGCTGGGCGGCGACGAGTCAAACGCACCTATCGAAGGTGAAGGCGCCTCAGACATTCCGGCGAATGAAAGATTTGATTTGCGGCCGCGTTGGCAACGAATTCTGGTGGCCGTCGCTGGTCCGGTGATGAACGTCCTGACGGCGCTATCGATTCCGTTCGCCGGGGCGATGATTTACGGTGTGCAGGCGCCACCACCGCCGGTCGTTAGACAGGTCGCTCCGGGAGGAGCGGCCGAGGCTGCGGGCCTGCAGCCCGGCGATCGCATCGTCGTTTTCGACGGGAACCAGAATCCCAAGTGGCGCACAATCGCCGATGATGCGCTGCTTTCGCCTGGTCAGCCGATACCCCTCGAAGTTGAGCGCAACGGCCAGCGACTCAAGCTGACTATCAAACCGACACCGCACACAGAAGAAGGTGAAACGGCCGGCTTTCTGGACTTCCTTCCCGATTATGGCAACGTACCCATCGTGGTCCGAGAGGTCGTGCCGAATTCGCCTGCCGCCGAAGCTGGATTGCGGGTTGGTGATCGGATTGTCGCGGTGAATGGCGAGCCGGTTAAAAGCGCAGAGCAGGTAACTCAAACCATTCGGGAGCATAAAGGTCAGCCGATAACTCTCCGCGCCGAACGCGATGGCCGGCCGGTGGAAATCAGCGCCACTCCGAGGTTGCTGAATCCTCAGGAGACCAGAGAGAGGCTCGGCTTTACCCCGGACGAAGAGATTCCATATCAAAGGGTCGGTATTGCGGGCTCGTTCGCGACGGCGGTCGATACGAACTATGAATTCATTCGCGTAACCGGGAAAGCCCTGGGCCAGTTGTTCGCCGGTAAGCGGTCAGTACGCAACACGATCTCCGGACCGATTGGAATCTATCGCGCGGCTTCGACCTCGGCTATTCGTCTGGGGTGGGCCGGGGTCTTTTCTATGCTGGGGTTCCTGAGCCTCAATCTGGGAGTCTTCAATCTACTGCCGATACCGGTCCTCGACGGCGGCGCGATCTTCCTCTTACTGATTGAGGGTTTGCTGGCCACGGTTGGCATGAAGATCTCAATGACAGTCCGAGAGCGGATCCAGCAAGTGGGTTTTGTCGTGGTAATTCTATTGATGGTTTTTGTAATCACCAACGACTTGTTGAAATCGACCGCGAGCTGGCGTGGCGGTGATACTCCACCGGCTTCATCGTCGCCAGTCCCAGCGACGCCATCGCCGGCGAAGTGATAATCAAATGTTCAGAGTTCAACCTTTAGGTCGCGATTGCATAAGCGCTCAAGCTTGAACTCTAAACCGGAGCAGTATGCGAAAGTCCAAAGCAGTACAAGTTAAGAACGTTCAGATTGGCGGCGGTGCGCCCTGTGTCATTCAGTCAATGACTAAGACCGACACGGCCGACGTGGGCGCTACCGTGGCACAGATCGAACAGATGGTCAGCGCCGGATGCGAAATTGTTCGGCTGGCGGTACCCGACAACGACGCGGCCATTGCGTTGAAAGAAATTCGCAAGCGCGTGCCTGAGGTGCCCATCGTTGCCGACATTCATTTTCATTACAAACTGGCGCTGATGGCGCTGGACGCCGGCATCGACAAGCTGCGCTTGAATCCGGGAAATATTGGTAAGCACGAACGGATTGTGGAGGTCGTTCGCGCCGCGCAAGTGCAGAAGGTGCCGATTCGCATTGGCGTCAACGGCGGATCGCTGGAAAAAGATCTGCTAAAAAAGTATGGCACCGCGACGCCTGAGGCAATGGTTGAATCGGCGATGCGACATATTCAGATTCTCGAGGACCTCGACTTCACCGATATCATCATCTCGCTGAAGGCTTCGGACGTGCAACGGACGGTCGCCGCTTATCGCTTGCTGGCTGAAAAGGTCGACTATCCGTTTCATCTCGGCGTGACCGAAGCCGGCACTGCGTTTACCGGCACAGTGAAATCATCGATCGGACTTGGCATCCTGTTGCACGAGGGAATAGGTGACACAATTCGTGTTTCGCTCGCCGCTGAACCGCAGGAGGAAGTGCGCGTGGCCTGGGAGATCGTAAAGTCGCTGGGACTGCGTACTCGTGGTGTCACCGTCGTTGCTTGCCCGACCTGTGGGCGCCTGGACGTGGATAACTTTGTCGAGATCGTTACTGAAATCGAACGACGACTGGCGCACGTTCAAGAGCCTTTGCACCTGTCGATTATGGGTTGCGCGGTCAACGGCCCGGGGGAAGCGCACGATTCGCAGCTCGGCATTACATTTGGTCGTGGCGTCGGCATGATTTTCAAAGACGGTGTGCCAATGCGGAAAGTGGCCGGCGAAGACATTGTCGAAGCCTTCGTCAAAGAGACCGAGAAGCTGTTGGCTGAAGGTTCAGCTGCGAAACCTGAAACGCGGCATGAATTGGTAACAATAACTTAAGCAATTCACGGACTCCGGACAATGCTGGCGAAGGAGATAGCGGACTTCAGTTCTCACCGTTGGGGAGTAAGATGAACGCCTCAGATTTATTTAGTGCTATATCCTTCAGTCTAATTTTACTTCCAGGCTCTGCTTACGCTCAGTCGCCGCCGACCAGGCCAAAAGCTGCGCGCGATAGTGCTACCAGTGGCGACCAATCGGTCGCGAAAGCAGAAGCCATCCGCATTAGAAACGAGCGCCGGGCACAAGCTCGTGCACTTTTAATTTCATTGGCCAGTGACGCGCGGAGCTTTCGCGAGCAGACGCTGCGGGCTCGTTGCCTGGCGAGAATTGCGGATGCCCTGTGGGATGTTGATGCCGAGCAAGGGCGAACACTTTTCCGTAAGTCGTGGGAAGCCGCGGAGACAGCCGATGAAAATCCGGCGCCCTATACCATGGGCCAGACGCCGCCCAACCTCCGCGGAGAAGTCTTAAAGCTGGTAGCCAGGCGTGATCGCCGACTAGCTGAGGAGTTTCTTGAAAAGCTAAAGCTAGATCAAAAACTCGACGACTCCGCAAACTCCAGCCCTGACTT
>JAWWPL010000011.1:0-16902 GCA_033850605.1 Blastocatellia bacterium
CCGGTTTCCACCGTCATTGCGCAATAGTTGTGGGGGCCCATCGAGATCGTTAACGATGACGTCAATGTCCCCATCGTTGTCGATATCACCGAAGGCGGTTCCTCTGCTCGCACGTTCTTCTGCCAGGGCGCTGCCGCACTGCATGGCGACCTCAGAAAAGGTTCCATCGCGGTTGTTTCTGTGCAGCAACTTACGCTGGCGATAGTGATCTCTCTGCGGGTAGGCGTGGCCGTTGGCAACGAACAGATCGACCCAGCCGTCGTTGTCGTAATCGAAAAACTTGGTTCCCCAGCCCACATAAGAAAGACTTACCTGGGCAATTGCGGCGTTGTAGGAAACATCCGTGAAAGAATTTTGAGCAACGTTCCGGTAAAGGACATTGTATTCATCGTCGAAGTTGGTGATGAATATATCCAGCCTTCCGTCATGGTCATAATCACCCAGCGTGACGCCCATGCATCCCTGTTCGGCGCCGTTTCCGTTGACCGCCAGGCCCGATTCGAATCCGATCTCGCGAAACGTTCCATTTCCGTTGTTATGGTAGAGATAATTCGGAGTCGAATCGTTGGCGACGAAAATATCTACCCGGCCGTCCCCATCAAAATCACTGGCGAGGACGTCCAGCCCGTAGTAACCGATGGAGTCGTCAACGCCAGCCTTTTTCGACACGTCGGTAAACGTCCCGTCGCCGTTATTGTGGTACAGCGTGTCACCTGCTCCAGGCAGTCCCCTCGGACCACACTGCACCGGCACGCCCTTGAACTGGCAGGTCGGACCTTCGCCGAACGCGGGTAGATGGTTGATATCAAAGCCAACGTAGTTCGTCACAAATAGATCCAGCTCGCCGTCATTATCGTAATCCAGGAATGCGGCTCCAGTGGACCACCGTGGATCGCCAACACCGGCTTTCGAAGTGACGTCTGTAAACGTGCCATTGCCGTTATTCTTAAAGAGATGGTTGGGACCCAGGCAGGTGACATAAAGGTCGTCGAAGCCGTCGTTGTTATAGTCGCCAGCCGCCACGCCCATACCCCATCCGATGTCGGCAACTCCCGCCTTGTCGGTGACGTCGATAAACGTCCCGTCGCCATTATTGTGATAGAGGGCGCTCCGGGTTCGCTTGTTCGACTTGAGCAGTTCCACGGTCAGAGAGTTGACCAGAAAAATGTCCAGATAGCCGTCGTTATCATAATCAACGAGCGCTACTCCACCGCTCATTGACTCGACGATATATTTCTTTTCCGGTGACGAAACGTGTTTGAAGGTGATACCGGCCGGGACCGTGATGTCGACGAACTGGACCGAATTCGACTGGCCATGGATCATCTTACATGGCGTTGTTATCAGCAGAGCGGCCAGCGCCCGGATTAGAAATCTCTTTTGCCTAAATCCCATATGCTTTGATCTTAGGAAGCTCTGATCAAGTTCAGTGATGAGGTCGGTACCGGGAGCGGTAGCGACTGGGTCATCGTCCTGGCCATCTCGATCGTCGCGTAGATCGAGACCCGGTCGCTACCGCTCTCGGTACTGACCTCATCATTCGTGACTTGATCAGAGCTTCCTTACTGATCTTTACGGCTCGGCGCCGTCTTTCTGAGCTGATTGAACATCTCATTCTGGCGCTTCCCTTCCTCGCGCCGGCCGGCGGCAATGTATGCTCTGCCCAATTCATAGTGGACCAGCGGATTTTGAGGGTCGAGCTTCGCCGCGATCTCCAGATTATCCACCGCCTCCTGGACGACTGCCTGCTCAATTAGTGCCTTGCCCAACTCATAGCGCGCATCCGCAAAACCCGGTTCCGCTTTCACGACTTCACGCATCGTTTCGACGCCGCGCGCAAGCTCCTGGCGAATCAGCAGCGTGTGCGCGAGTCGATACTTGGCTTCGAGGTCATTCGAGTTGAGACCCAGCTCGGCTTCGAACTCCCGGGTGGCCTCGTCAAATCGCTTCGCCCTCAAATAGACCAACCCTGCGGAGTAATGCGCCTGTCTCGTTTGTCCGTTCAACGCCACCGCAGCTTTGATCTCTTCCAGCGCCCGATCATCATTACCCTGCGCGTAATACTGTTGTCCAAGCAGAACGTGCAGCTGGGGCGAATCACCGGTGACTTTTGCCATCCGCTGAATTGCCTGATCAGCGGCTTCGGTCTTCCCCTGCTTGATCAGACAGGAAGCGAGCGCGTAATAGAGGTCAATGTTGGTTGATTGTGATGTGACTACGTCCGCCAGGAGTTCGGCGGCTCGGGGATAGTTTGAGGTCCTGAAATAGCTCAAGCCTAACAACCAACGGGCGCGGATATTTTGTGGGTGAATCTTTACTTCTGTCTCCAACGGAGGCACCGCGTTTTTGTAGGATTCTGCCCGAAAGTATGCGAGACCAAGGTTGTAATCAACATCCTCCTGCTGTGGGTTCCAGTTTGCCGCCAGGCGAAACTGCTCCGCCGCCGCACCGAAGTCCCCTCGATCCGCTCGCAACAATCCGATACTGCTGTGAGTCGCCGCAAGTAGCTTCGCATAATAAGCTGCGGCGGTCTCCAAGTCTCGTATCGTCGTTTCGTCCGGCTTAGACGAAGTCTTTGTGCTCTCGACTGAACTCGTCGCCGGCAGCTTATCTTCTGTCTCTGGCAATTGGGACGTGCCCATAGTGCCCACGGTAGATGGACCGCTGCTCGACGTTTGCGCCATCTTGAAGGCTTCGGCCTTCAGTTCCGAGCTTAACCGCAACTCTTTTTGGGCCGCTTCCGCCTGCCCGACTTTGAGCAAAGACTGTGCGAGCCGATAGTGCGCTGTGGTCACCTGGAATTTGTTGTGGGCCAGATCCGGATTCAGCGCGATGGCCTTCTTGAGCGCTTCTATCGCCTGATCGTGCTTCCCTAATTCCTGATAGGCCTGGCCGAGCTGAAAATAGGGATCGGGGTTGTCGGCCTGGACACGGGAGGCGTTCTTTAGAAAAGCAATCGCGAGCTCCCAATTTCTTTGGAAGATATAAACGATGCCGAGGTAATAGTTGGCAAAGAACTCGTCCGGGTTTGAGAGCAACTCGGTTCTAAACTCTCGCTCCGCGTCGACGAGGCGGGAAGCTCCTTCATTCATCAAGTAGGCGAGCGCAAGGTTGTCGTGGGCGCGCGCCAGACCGGGATTGAGCGCGATGGCTTTCTTGAACTCATCAATTGCCTCAGGCAGACGGCCGGCCACTCGAAAAGCCCGGCCGATCACGACATGAAGCTCCGCCTGGTCGCCGAGGAGCAAGAGCATCGCATCAAAGACTCGCCTCGCATCGGTAAACTGGCGCTGCTGCAGGTACGCTATCGCCAGCGTGAAACTGGTATCGAAGTCATTCGACCCGAACTCGAGGGCCACTTTCAGTTCCGCGGCAGCCTTTTCGTATTCGCGCAGGGCAAAATAGGTCTTACCCAGCATAGTGTGAGCGGTAGGACTTTGGGGGTTGACGGCGATCGCCTGGTGAAGGAGTTGAAGAGCTTTGTCGAACTGACCTGCCTCAAAGTAAGTGACGGCGAGGTCTGACAAAGTTTCGTCGGAGGCGGGTTGATAGAGGGCGGCGGCCTCGAGCGCCGCGATGGCCTGTTTATGCTTCTGCTGCGCCGAGTAGATTCTTCCAACCGTGCGGTATCCCTCGGCCAGGATGGCAGTATATTCGATCTCCGCCCCAGCGAGATTACCCGCGCGGGCTTGCGCTTCCGCGGCCTCATAATGTTGTTTGAGTCTCTCTTGAGGCGATTGGAGTACGAGGGGCAAGAGCAAAAGCGAGAGAAGTTTCAATCCTATATTCATCGCTTTGTTATCCAGCAGAGCACAGAACAATGCGGCCGATTTGTCCCTCTCTATCGGCTGACACTTGAAGCCTATTCAACGATGCAAATCAGCATCGATGTCTGGCTGCGAGAAATCAAATGGAAAGGTCTTCATTTGCCGCCCAGAACCACCTGTGGCTGACTCCCAAGCTACAGCCTGGCATGCATACGATTAGAGATCTTGAGAGCCTGGCGCCCGGTCCATTTCGGTCTGATAATCTCATTAATTCCTGGCTCGAGCCAGATAATAAATGAGATTAGATGCTTCTGAAGGCGGGCTAGTCTCAAGCAGGCTGAGGCTGACGCTGGGCCAACGTTACTTCCTTGCTCCGACAATCGCGTCAAATCTTGAGACTTTAGAGTCGTATTAAACGGACTGAACCTCCCCGGGGCTGGCTCTAATCGGAGCGAATCACGCCGCCGCCCGGGTCTTTCGCGCGAGTTCAGTTAAATGGTGCTCGATTGCCACTTCGAGCGCTCCACCCAACCCGGCTCCCGTGGGTTGCCCGGGTGCAATGGACCAGTTCGACAATCGTCCGGCCATCGTGCGAGCAACGGCTGCCTCGAGCGACTTGTGGAGAAACTTCCAGCCGTGAACGATGCGCCCACTTATCACTACTCGCGAAACGCCCAATCCGGTAATCACATTGCTGATACCGATTCCAAGATTTTCACCGACACTCTCCAGAGTCGTCTGCGCTCTCAACTCTCCGGCGCGCGCACGCGCAACTATCTCCATAAAACGCGGTGGCGCCTGAGTGGCGGGCGCGCCCGCGGCCAGATAGAGCGACGCGGCGCCGGCAGCTGAGGCATAGACTTCCCAACACCCGCGATTGCCGCAGGCGCATGCAGTGCCACCAGCGACAATCGTCATGTGACCGAACTCCCCCATCAAGCCGCGGTCCGTTCCGGTTCCTCGAAATACTTCCCCACCTAGTACCAGCCCGACGCCGATCCCCGTACCCGCGCGGACCAGGATGAAATTGTTTTGCTCCCTGGGCGTGCGGGCCTGGAGACGGCGCCGCGCTTCATAGATGGCCGCGGCGGTCGCATCGTTTTCGACAATAATCGATACTCCTTTGCCGGAATTACTCGAGGTTACGATAGACAATGCATCCGCGATCGGGACATCGCGCCAGCCCAGATGCGGGGCAAAAAGCAACTGCCTCCGCTTCGCGTCCGTCGGGCCGGGAACGCTTACTCCTATCGAGATTAAGTAACGTTCCCGCATCGAGTCCTGCAGCCGCGCGATGACCGAATTGATTCTTGTCAGCGCGATGTTTGGATCAGACGGCGTATCGAACGATTCTTCAGCGAGCGTTCGCCCATCGGCAGTCGCCGCCCCGACCTGCGTTAGGCGTACACCAATGTTGACGCCGATAACGAATGACCGGTTGTTGCTCAGGGTGAGACCAATTGGCGGCCTCCCGCGCCTGTGTGCTGCCTCTGCCGGCGCCGCTTCGCGCAAAACGCCAGACGCAATCAAGGGTGTGACGATCTCGGATACCGTACTGCGATTCACTTCCAGGCGACGGGCCAGATCAACTCGGGAAATGGGTTGCGCGGCCCGGACAATTTTCAACATGGTGCGCGCGGTGTCACCTGAGAAAGGGGATGCAGCCGGCGACAAATCTCTCCGGCCGGTTTCAGAATCACCTGCAACAGTCTGTCGATCGCTCGAGCCACCGCTTACCTCACCGGAACTGTTCTGAGTTACCGGCAACCTCGTTCGCCGTCGTCGTTGGGCAAGTAAACGGACGGCGTCGCTGGGGACGAAATCCAGTTGTGCAATCGCAGTCTCAACGCGCGCGCGCGTGTCTGCTTTGACGCCCTTGGATTTGTTCACGACCCGCGAAACAGTCATTGTCGAAACACCTGCGCAGCGCGCCACGTCACGTAAAGTCGTCATGAAAATTAACCTTTCTGGAACTACTCTATTCAAAGCCTCTGTTTGTGATATGCAACTAATAAGCCAACGCCTCTTTTGCTTAAGCCGCCCTCAGGCGGCTATTCGCAGAATTACTAGACCAGGCGTTTACGCATTAACGAGGCTAATTTCTAAAGCACGCTGAAGCGCGCTAACTATCAAGGCGCCCGGCGCCCCCAGCGCTAAAAGCGCTGGTCTAAAAACACTCGGGTAAGCCGCCTAAAGACGGCTGGGCTGGAGGTATATTCCCGCTGATCGCCAGGCAACTCCGCCCAGATTAGTCATACGCCAACCAAACCCTTGGATCAAAGATAACGAGCCGATGATACACACACGGTGTTACGGCCGGATGAATTCGCCGATTAAGATTATTTATTTTTATCCAGCATTACGTTTCTGTCGGTGTGGAAAGAAAAGGCGACGAGTTTGTAGGCCCGGGGCCTTAATGAAGAGCGAAAGCGTGAAATGATCCATGTAATGGGCTGTAAAAAGTAGCCCGGCGATCTAGAGAGCGTGTCAGAAGCCCGACCGTGAGGGAGGGCTACACTCGCCTTCAGCATTGATGAAGGAAAAACGGGCGAGAGCCTTGGCGCGATTGGCGTCTGTCGCGAGCGTCGCGCCTGCTTACGCGCGGGCTTCTGACACTCTCTCTAAGTCGAGGGCCATTTTCACTCATCCGCTAAGCGGGCTCTGGTGACGCCATCTTATGGAAAGCCGCATACATCCCTATTGAGACAAACGTTGAACGCGCGCCAGACGTTTCTCGTAAGCCTCGCGAACGATCTGCACATCTTCGAGAAATCCCGGTAGCTCGTCCAACAGCAACGCCTGCGGCCCGTCGACCAGTGCCTGGCCCGGCGCAGGATGGAAATCCACCAGAACCATGTTGGCGCCAGCGATAACACCCTGCGCGGTAACATGCATAACGTCCAGGATTCCTTCCGGTCCCACCCGGCGCGATCCAATTGCGTGCGAGGGGTCCACACACACGGGCATCCTCGTCAAAGCCTTGACCACCGGCACATGCGCGAAATCGGCGAAGTTGCGATGCGGATCGCCAAGATTTGACTTAACCCCCCTTAATCCGAAGATGACTTTCCGATTCCCTTCACTGGCAAGGTACTCGGCCGCGTGCAGCGACTCGGTCAAAGTAATTCCGAATCCACGCTTGAGCAGAACGGGGTAGTCCTGCTGCCGTCCCACTATCTTTAAGAGCTCAAAGTTTTGCGTATTGCGGGTACCAATCTGCAGCAACACTCCCGTTGGGTTTCCAGTTTGATGCAACGCCTCGTTGATTTCATCGATGTGCAGCTCATGCGTGATCTCCATGGCGACGACTTTGATTCCGTACTTGCCCGCCAGATCAAAGACGTAAGGCAGGCAAGCCTTGCCGCGTCCCTGGAACGAGTACGCACTGGTCCGTGGCTTATAAGCGCCCATGCGGGTGCAGACCTGCCCGTTATCGCGGAGCGCGCGCATCATCGTCTCGACGTGTTCAGGCGTATCCACCGCGCAGAGTCCCGCAAAGACATGCAGGGTGTCCTGACCAAAACGTAGCCCCTGATACTCGAAGTGCGCCGGCCGATCATCGTCTTTGTGGCGGCCAAGTACTCGATATTCCTCCGACACACGCACTACCCGTTCGACGCCGGGCAACGCCTTCATTTCCTCAACCGGGATGGCCAGTGTGTCCCCAATCAGATAGATTTCGGTCAATGTCTGTTGGGTGCCCTGCTCTTGATGGACGCGTGACTGGATGTTCGGCAAGCGCGCCAGGTGCGCCATCAACTGCCGGTACACTTCGCTGTCCGGTCTGATATTAGGAGTCAGGATCAGGATCATGATGATTCTCGGCCATAGGTCAAACAAATACGATCCCCGAAATCACACGAAATTACCTGATTAAGTCGTAGGTTTGGTTTGATTTCGTGGATCGTCATGGCGTTAAGCTTTGCTCGACCTTGTCTAGCCGGCCGGCACGACCGCCGATCGGTACGCTCCCAGAATTCGAGTCTCCACGCGGCCATCGCGCAGTTCGTCCAGCGCTGCTGTCAATTCAACATCATTCGGAGAACTGCGCAGATCCAAATAGAAGCAGTATTCCCACGGGCGACCTTTAACGGGACGGCCCTGGATCTTGAGCAAGTCGATGCCGCGGCGCGCGAAGGGCTCGAGCGCATTGTGCAGCGCGCCCGGTTGGTGCGGGAGCTCAATGACCAGAGAGACCTTATCGGCGCCTTCCGGAAACTCCGCGGCCGGCGTGAGCAGCAGGAAGCGAGTGTAATTCTCACTGCTATCCTCCAGGTGTTCACGGAGAATCACTCCGCCGTATTGATCTGCCGCGCGTTTGCCCGCGATGGCGGCCCGGGTTGGATCGCCCTGCTCGACGACCCGAGCGACACTACCGGCCGTGTCTTCAGCTGCAATCCGGCGGATCCGCGGATTGGCCGCGAGGAATCGCCGGCATTGGTCGAGTGCCACCGGATGCGACTCCACCGTCGCGATCCCCTCAAGCGACGCTCCGGCACAAGCAATCAGGTAGTGATTGATCGGAATAATGACTTCGCCCGAAACGAACAGCTTGCTATCGAGGAGGAGGTCGTAGCACGCGTGAACGAAACCAGCAAGACTATTCTCGATGGGCGCCAGGATAAAGTCCGCGGTTCGATCGTCAATAGCCTGGAACAGAGACTCGAAGTTTGGCCGCGGCACCAGAGAGACGTCTTCCCCGAGGAGTTTTACGGCGGCTTCTTCGCTAAACGCTCCCCGGGCGCCTTGAAAAGCAACGCGCACCGATCCGTGCTTCTGCCCGGGATGAGTTGTGATTCCTTCGTGAACTGGCTGGGCGGCGAGCGTCTGAATTCGCCGGGACTCGTGAATGATTGCGCGGTAGAGCTCTACAATCGCTCGATCGTCCAGCGGCCCTTCGTTGGCTTCACACATGCGTTCGACTACTTCGCGCTCGCGCGTGTGATCGCAAAGCGATGCTCCTGCTTCCTTCTTCGATTCGCCAACCTTTAAGGCAATGCGAGCGCGCTCGTTGAACAGACGCAGCAATTCCCCGTCAAGCGCGTCAATTCGCGAACGCCAATCGTCGATACTCATCTCGATTCCCTTCGAGCTTCAGCCTGATCTCGATTAATGGAGCGCGGACATCCTCTCCGCCAGCGGGCGAAGCCCGCTCATATCCCGCGATGGTTTGCCCCTTTACAATGTCCACTTCATCCGTAGCAGAACCGTTCTTACCTTACTACGTCCATGTTTTCTTCACCATCGCCGCCATCCGTAATCGCACCCAGACTGCTGCTCGATACCAAACCGGCATACTTCGCCAGTACGCCGCGCCGGTAGCGCGGTGCGGGCGGACTCCATGTCGCCCGTCGAAGTTCGAAATCCGCTGCCGAGATATTCAGTTGCAGCAGACGCGCCTCAGCATCAATTGTAATCGAGTCGTTTTCTTCGACGAGCGCTATTCCACCGCCTACCGCCGCCTCCGGAGAAACGTGACCGACGACCATTCCATAAGTCGCGCCGGAAAATCGTCCGTCGGTGATCAGGCCGACCGCATCCCCCAAACCTGCGCCAATGATAGCGGAGGTCGGAGCCAACATTTCGCGCATCCCCGGGCCGCCTTTAGGCCCTTCATAGCGAATCACCACCACGTCACCCGCTTTGATCTTTCCTGAGAAAATCGCTTTCAAACAACTCTCTTCCGAGTCGAAGACGCGGGCCGGTCCGGTAATCTTTGGATTCTCTACTCCAGAAAGTTTTGCTACTGCTCCTTCAGTTGCCAGATTACCTTTCAAGATTGCCAGGTGTCCCTGCGGATAGAGTGGATTCTCCCACTGACGGATTACGTGCTGATCGCCCCGCGGCTCAGCCGGCACATCTCTAAGTACATCGCTTACGGTTTGCCCGGTAATGGTAAGCGCCCCGCCGTGCAACCTGTCGTGCGCGAGCAAAATCTTCATCACCTGTGGAATGCCGCCCGCTTGATGTAGATCGGTTGCCACGTAGCGTCCCGACGGCTTTAGGTCGCACAGAACCGGAACGCGTTCGCGCATCCGCTCAAAATCGTCGAGCAACAGTGGCACCCCAGCGGCGTGCGCGATTGCCAGCAGGTGCAGTACGGCGTTGGTCGATCCGCCAATTGCCATGACGACCGCGATCGCGTTTTCAAAAGCTTCCCTGGTAAGAATATTTTCGGGCAGGATTTCATTGCGAATTGCCTCGGCCAGCACATAGCCGGAACGCGCGGCGCTCGCGGCTGTTTCCTTGTCCTCGGCGGCCATGGTTGACGAACCCGGCAGGCTCATTCCCATTGCTTCAATCGCCGACGACATCGTGTTCGCGGTGTACATCCCCCCGCAGGAGCCGGCTCCGGGACAGGCATGGCGCTCAATCTGGCGCAGCTCTTCTTCCTCAATTCGGCCCGCGCAGTACTGGCCGACGGCCTCAAACGCGCTGACGATCGTAAGTTCTCTGTCCTGGTAGTGTCCGGCCTTGATCGTGCCGCCGTATACAAAGATTGACGGAATGTTGAGGCGCGCGATGGCGATCATCGCGCCCGGCATATTCTTGTCGCAGCCTCCGATGGCGATTAGACCGTCGACGCTCTGCGCCTGACACACGGTTTCAATCGAATCGGCGATTACTTCGCGAGAGACGAGGCTGTACTTCATTCCCTCGGTGCCCATCGAGATCCCATCGCTGACGGTAATCGTCCCGAATACCTGCGGCATCGTTCCCGCTTTCCGGAGCGAATCGATCGCACGTTCCGCCAGAGTATTCAGACCAATATTGCACGGCGTGATCGTGCTGTAGCCGTTGGCGACTCCGACAATGGGCTTATCGAAATCAGCATCGTCAAAGCCAACGGCCCTGAGCATGGCACGATTCGGTGTGCGCTCAACGCCGCGGGTTATTGTTTGGCTGCGACGATTGTTCATAAACAGATCACGCTGAGGCACTCCCAGTCCTTCAAACAGTTCCCTGCAGGCGGCTGAAAAACTAATGCGATCCACGAACCCACACGAAACAAGCACGAAGAAGATATTTGTTTGAGCTATTTCGTGTTGTTTCGTGGATCGTTCTGTCGCTCTCACCAAACACTCAACAGATTTCAGCAGTCGGTTAGTTCTTGGCCTTATCAACCAGCCGCCCCGCGGCGAGCCACGGCATCATCGCGCGCAACCGCGCTCCGACACGCTCGATTGGATGCGACTTTGTTTCCGCTTCCAATTCCTGAAAGCGAGGACGTCCACGGCGATTCTCTTTCATCCACTCGTGCGCGAACGCGCCTGACTGAACTTCCGCCAAAATACCTTTCATGCGCCGCTTCGTCTCGTCGTTAATTACCAGAGGACCGCGGGTCATGTCACCGTATTGCGCTGTGTTGGAGACTGAATAGCGCATTTCCGAGATGCCGCCTTCGTATATCAAATCAACGATCAGTTTCATTTCGTGCAAGCATTCGAAATAAGCCATCTCAGGCGCATAGCCGGCTTCGACCAGTGTTTCAAACCCGGCTTTAATCAGTGCAGTCAACCCGCCACATAGCACAGCTTGCTCGCCGAATAGATCCGTCTCGGTCTCTTCGCGAAAGTTGGTTTCGATGATCCCCGCGCGGCCGCCGCCGATGGCCGAAGCGTACGCCAGACCAATCTCGCGCGTGTCGCTGGTGGGGTCCTGATGGACCGCGAGCAAGCAAGGCACACCTGCGCCTCGTTTGTATTCATGCCGCACGAGGTGCCCCGGTCCCTTCGGCGCCACCATGAATACATTCACGTCGTCCGGCGGCTTGATGAACCCATAGTGAACCGAGAAGCCATGCGAAAAAGCCAGATACTTTCCGGGCGTCATTGATTCGGCGACATCCCGCACGTACACATCGGACGCCAGCTCGTCGGGCACCAGCATCATGACGATGTCGGCTTCGGCGGCGGCTTGTGCGACTGGCAGCACACGCAGCCCCGACTGTTCGGCTTTGGCGACCGAAGCGCTTTGCGGACGCAGTCCTACCGTTACCTCACAGCCCGACTCGCGCAGATTGTTTGATTGAGCAAAGCCCTGGCTGCCGTAACCGATGACGGCAATCTTCTTGTCGCGCAAGGCTTGGGGGTTCGCGTCTTTGTCATAGTAGATGTTCATGGTTTAGATCCTCTTAAGTGAATTCAACGAGCTGTCTTTAGCCTGGACATTCAGCTCAATTCAAGTCATTCGTGTGATTTCGTAAAACCAGCCGCTTCGCCCAAAAGTCATCCGGGATTCACGAGGCCGCTCAATGCTGGGAGCGCGGACGTCTCGTCCCCATCCGATCCGAGGCGCGTTATTCCCGAGATCGAAAATAACCAGACACTTTTCGCGCTTCGCGCTCAGTGCGGACGGGACGTCCGCGTTCCCAGCAATCGGTTGACCAATTCTTGCGCAAGTGCTTAATAAGCTGCAGTCTCTTCGCCATTTGATAGACGTCCAATCGCGATGCGCCCGCCGCGCGTGATCTCATGAATGCCGATCGGCCGCAGCAGCTCGATAAAGGCTTCAACTTTTTCCTTGTTGCCCGATGCTTCCACGATCATCTGCGAGTGGGAAATGTCGACGACCTTAGCGCGGAACACGCTCACTAAACTCAGGACTTCCTGTCGCTGTGCGCCCGGTTGAGCGTTAACGGTAATCAACGCCATGTCACGCTCGATGTGGGGACTGGTAGTTACATCCCGCACCTCGCGGACCCGGGCCAACCGTTCGCACTGTTTGACGATCTGTTCGATCGTGCGATCGTCGCCGTTCGTAACGATCGTGACGCGCGCCCATTGCGGATCGAGCGTCGCCCCCACCGCAATCGTTTCAATGTTGAATCCGCGCGCACTGAAGAGCCCGACGATCCGCGACAGTTCCCCGGGTTGATCCGCGACCAGGATTGAAAGCGTATGATTCATTTCAATTGCCGATTTCTCCATTGCCGATTGTCAATACGATTTCTCCGTGCCAAATCCTGAACGCGCATTGACAAACCCCAAGCACGCGAACCGGAGCGCGGACATCCTGTCCGCCAGCGTGCGCAGCACGCTCAGCCTTCAGCGGCAGAATGATGCGAACAACCTGTTCGTGCTTCGCGCTCAGGCGGCCAGGATGTCCGCGCTCCGTTACAAGAATCTGACCCTCGGCGATCGGCAATTCGTTAAACTCCTTCGCTCTGGAAAATCATGTCACGCGAGTTGGCTCCGGCGGGAACGATGGGGAAAACATTCTCCTCCCGGGAAACCACGACATCGATTACCGCCACACCTTTATGCGACAGGCCGCTTTCAAGGACATCAGACAACTCGGCTGGACTAGTTGCGCGCGCGCCGAAGGCGCCGTATGCCTCTGCCAGCTTGACGAAATCAGGCGCGACAGACAGATCCACTTCCGAATAAGCGCGGTCATAGAACATCTCCTGCCACTGCCGCACCATTCCCAGGTATCCGTTGTTCATGATTATGATCTTGACCGGAAGATCGTATTGCACCGCCGTAGCCAGTTCCTGGTTCGTCATTTGAAAACCGCCATCGCCGACGACGGCGACCACGAGCTGATCGCGAAAGGCCAGTTGCGCGCCGATGGCGGCAGGAACACCAAAACCCATCGCGCCCAGGCCGCCGCTGGTGATCCATTGGCGCTCCCGGTTGAAAGGATAGAACTGGGCCGCCCACATTTGATGTTGCCCCACGTCGGTAGCGATGATCGCGTCCCCGTTCGTCAAACGGTGCAATTCACGAATCACGTGTTGCGGCTTAATGTGATCGCGGGTCCCTGAGAAGTGCAACGGCTGCTCCCGCTGCCACGAGCGCAATTGTTCCCACCATCCCGCCCGCTGCCGCTTGCTTCGATCGATCTCGCCTGATCCCAACGATTCGATTTCGGTATAAAGCGCCGCGAGCGCCGCGCCCGCATCAGCAATCAGCGAAAGATCCGGCGCGCGATTCTTACCAACATTGGCGGGATCGATATCGACGTGAATCACCTTCGCGTGCGGCGCAAAGGTGGCCAGCTTTCCAGTAACGCGATCATCGAAACGCACGCCGACCGCGATCAGCAGATCGCTCTCGGCCACCGCCATGTTCGCCGCGAATGTTCCATGCATCCCCAGCATGCCCAGAGCGAGAGGGTGCGCTGATGGAAATCCGCCGAGGCCCATCAAAGTGGGAGTGACCGGAAGTTGCAGTTGTTCGGCAAAAGCAAGCAATTGCGCCGACGCACCCGAATTAACAATACCCCCGCCAACGTAAAGCACCGGACGCCGTGCTTTGAGTATTGCCGCAGCCGCCCGATTGACACTCAATCGGTTCGGGCTGAATCTCTTCTCGACGAAAGGAAAGCTGATCTTTTCCAGTCGTGAGTAGTGTGCCGGCGCTGCCGAAACGTCTTTGGGAATGTCGATGACGACGGGACCCGGTCTTCCCGTCCGCGCCAAATGAAAAGCTTCATGAACTATCGCGGCCAAATCGCGCACGTCGCGTACGAGATAGTTGTGTTTCACGCAAGGCCGCGTGATGCCGACGGTATCAACTTCCTGGAAGGCATCCGTGCCGATCAAAGGCAAAGGCACTTGCCCTGTGATCACTACGATCGGCGTTGAATCCATATAGGCGTTGGCGATTCCAGTAACTGCGTTGGTGGCGCCGGGGCCCGAGGTAACCAGGACGACGCCTACCCGTCCCGAGGCGCGCGCATAGCCCTCGGCCATGTGGACCGCTCCCTGCTCATGACGTACCAGGTAGTGCGTGATGCGATCTCGCGCGCGCCACAACTCGTCGTAAATGTGCAGCACCGCGCCACCGGGATAACCAAAGATCGAGTCGACTCCCTCATGTACCAGGGCTTCGATCAAAATCTCGGCGCCGCGCGGAAATGTTTGATCCGAAATCGCTTGTTGCGTGCTGCCTGGCGACGTCGGAATTTGTTGTTCAGCAATCATGTGTTCGTCTTTCTAATAATTTGAAACCCGACCATTGGGTGCGGACTTAGAGACCGAGGCTCCAGTTCCATTCTCCTTGGGAGAGGGCGCCGGTATCTTTCCCGTTAGCCAATTCTTGTCCGACAAACTTCTTTTCTGTTCTCTCTCTCCCACTGGGAGAGGGCTGAGGTGAGGGATTTACCGCCGCGTCGACCCCAATTCCTATTTTGTCTTTGAATGCCACTCGCCGCTCACGGCGCACAAATAAGAAAGAAAGATTACCCCTCTCGTAAACCCTCATCCCCAGCCCTTCTCCCAAAGGGAGAAGGGGGCAGGAAACCAATGACCCCTTCTCCGGTTCAGCATAAAGACATGGAGTGTCCCTACGGCAGCACCGTCTCTCCCATCAAATACCTGTCAACTCCCTTTGCGGCACGTCGTCCATCCGCAATGGCCCAGACGACCAGGGACTGCCCACGGGTCATGTCGCCCGCGGCGAAAACTTTCGGCACACTCGTCATCTGGTCCTGATCAATCTCAACATTGCCGCGCTCATTAATCAGCACTCCCAGCTGCGACAGCAATCCTTCTGTTTCCGGACCGAGGAAGCCCAACGCAAGCAGAACCATCTGTGCCGGCCAGTCTCTTTCGGTTCCCGGCACCTCGCGAAGTCTCGTGTGTCCATTCCCTGCCCTCTCAAAATCAACCTCAACTGTTTGCACTCCGCGCAAGTGCCCGTGCTCGTCACCAAGAAAACGTTTGGTCATGATGGAATAGGCGCGCGGGTCCCGGCCGAAGACAGCCACCGCTTCTTCGTGTCCGTAATCAAGCCGATAGACTTTGGGCCACTGCGGCCAGGGATTGTCCGCCGCGCGCTGTCCCGGAGGCGGCGGCAAAATCTCAAACTGTGCCAGACTCCGGCAGCCGTGCCGCAGCGCCGTTCCTACACAGTCAGTGCCGGTGTCGCCGCCGCCGATCACGATCACGTCCCTGCCCCTGGCGGAGAGGAAATGTCCGTCTTCATGGTTGCTGTCCAACAGACTTTTTGTGTTCGCGTGAAGAAACTCCATTGCGAAATGGACGCCCTTCAGATTTCTTCCTTCAAGCGGAAGATCGCGCGGCCGGGTTGCGCCGCCGCAAAGGACGATCGCGTCAAAGTCTTTGATGAGTCGCTCGACCTCATAGTCCTGGCCCACGTTCAATCCGGTGACGAATCGGATTCCTTCCAAAGACATGAGATCCAATCGTCGCTGCACGATCGCCTTCTCCAATTTCATATTGGGAATGCCGTACATCAACAATCCACCCGCGCGATCGGCGCGTTCGAAGACCGTCACCAGATGGCCGGCATGATTGAGCTGGCTGGCGCAAGCGAGACCGGCCGGCCCCGAACCCACGACTGCTACCTTCTTGCCGGTGCGCACGGCGGGTAACTTTGGTTCGACCCAGCCGGCTGCAAAACCTTTGTCGATAATTGCCTGCTCAATGCTCTTGATCGTTACCGGCGCATCATTGATGCCGAGCACGCAGGATCCTTCGCAGGGACCCGGGCAAACGCGACCTGTGAACTCCGGGAAATTGTTGGTTTGGTGCAGGCGATCGAGAGCGGCACGCCAGTGACCACCATAGACAAGGTCATTCCACTCTGGGATCAAGTTATTGATCGGACAGCCGGAAGCAGCGCCGTTGATGATTTGGCCCGTATGACAGAAAGGCACACCGCAGTCCATGCAGCGAGCGCCCTGTTCACGCAAATGCGCCTCGGGCATCGGCTCATGAAACTCTCGCCAATCAAAGACACGTTCCGCCGCCGGCCGTGCGGCCGGAAGCGTGCGTGTGTATTCGATGAAGCCGGTTTTAGTCATTGCCAATTTCCGATTGCCGATTGCCGATTTTGTACGACAAACGTTTTTTCTCTTCTCCCTCTCCCACTGGGAGAGGGTTGGGTGAGGGCTTTACCGCCGCGTCGACCCGATTGATATTCTGTCTCCGAATGCCACTCTCCCTCCCACGCCGCACAAATAAAAAAACTTTACCGCTCTCGTAAGCCCTCATCCCCGGCCCTTCTCCCAGAGGGAGAAGGGAGAAATGCCCTATTTCCCTCCGACGCGCGCCAGGTCGTGCGAGTTCAATTCAAAGGCCGCCATCTCTGCCTCTTCATAAGTCATACCCTCGCGCTTCATTTGCCTCTGAGTTTCGAGTACACGGTCATAGTCGTTCGGAATG
>JAWWPL010000037.1:0-9918 GCA_033850605.1 Blastocatellia bacterium
AGGGCCTGCGGGCTTTCACAAACAAACCACCGTGCGGGCCCAAGCGCGGGCACGGGACGCCGCAGCCGCGTTACGCGCTCGAGGTCCATCTCGACAAAATAGCCGAGGAGTTGCGACTCGATCCGGCTGACATGCGCCGGAAGCATCTAGTCAAGCCAAATTCAATCACTGCCAATTATCTCCGGATCGGCAGCATGGGTTTGGGCGCCTGTATCGACAAAGTAGTCGAAGGCTCTGACTGGAAGAACAAATTCTCCGGTTGGAAGCAGTCAGTACCGGGAGCGGTAGCGACCGGGTCTAATGGCAAAGACGAGCACTCGGACAGTAACGGAGATCCTAAACTTACTTACGGGAAGGGAATCGGCATCGCCTGCAGTTCCTATATTTGCGGGGCTGGCTTACCCATCTACTGGAACAACATGCCGCAGTCGGGCGTGCAGTTGCGGCTTGATCGACAGGGCGGCGTTTGTGTGATGTGCGGCTCGACCGATATCGGCCAGGGCTCCGATTCGATCCTCGCTTATATCGTCGCCGAAGTCTTGGGTATCGATCCGTTCGACATTCGCGTGGTTACCGCCGACACCGATCTGACTCCGGTTGATCTGGGAAGCTATTCGAGTCGCGTGACCTTGATGACAGGCAACGCCGCAATCCAGGCGGCCGAACGTGCGCGAGAGCTTTTGACGATCGCAGTGGCTGAAAAGCTAAACCTGCCGATCGAAAATATTTCCTTTGCCGAGCGGCGCGCGTTCGATGTCGAGAATCCTGAGACTGGAGTATCGTTCGCTGAAGCGGTCGTCCTGGCGGAATCAAAGTTTGGCACGATTGGCACGGTCGGCTCTTATTCTCCGCCACGTTCACCGGGCAGGTATAAAGGCGCCGGCGTCGGGCCTTCGCCGGCATACAGCTATTCCGCGGCGGTAGCCGAGGTGGATGTCGATCCGTCGACCGGCATCGTAGTCGTCGAACGCGTCTGGATTGCCCATGACATCGGCAAATCGATCAACCCCATGCTGGTGATGGGTCAGGTCGAAGGCAGCGTCTATATGGGTCTGGGCGAAATCCTGATGGAAGAGATGGCCTATCGCGCCAATCGCAACGTGGTGCACAAAATTCCGTCGCTGCTGGAATACAAAAGCCCGACCACGATGGAAATGTGCGACGTGAAGACTTATTTGATCGAAGATCCCGATCCCAATGGTCCGTTCGGCGCAAAGGAGGTTGGACAGGGGCCGCTGCTTCCGGTGCCACCGGCCGTAGCCAATGCGGTTTATAATGCGGTCGGCGTGCGCATCGACGAGGTGCCGATCATGCCTGAGAAAGTGCTGAAAGCCCTGCGCGATAAAGCGAAAGGCGGCGACGGGCGCTTTGGCCCTGACTCAATACCGGCGGTTGAATGGCCGGAGCCTTTGCGCGTACTGACACCGGCGGAAGGCGGCGACGGTCGCGAGCTGCCGAGCGTGGCGGTGCATTCCTAAAGCTTATGAAACGATATCTACCTTTCATCATCATCATCCTCGTGCTGGTCGCCATCGTAGGGATCTTCGCGCTTACTCTGCGCAAGGAAAGCGGCAGCGATTTAGGTGCGGGCATTTCTAATTCAAACCAACCGTCACAAACCGCCGGCAACGCCGCCGCGCCGACTGAAGCGCCAACCAGTACCGCCGGGCTGACGAAACCCAACGTGAAAGTGAGTTCACCGGTGGTGGTCGAAGAATACGGCGACTATCAGTGCCCTCCGTGCGGCCAACTCTATCCGGAGCTAAAAGAGATCGAACACGAATACGGCAACCAGGTGCAGATTGTCTTTCATCATTTTCCGCTGGCCAAGATGCACAAGAACGCCATGGCTGCCGCGCATGCGGCCGAGGCGGCCCGCAATCAAAACAAGTTTTGGGAGATGCACGATCGACTTTATCGCAACCAGAAAGAGTGGGCCGACCTTGACGATCCGCGTCCGGTGTTCATGTCTTATGCGAGGCAGCTCAATCTCAACATAGACCAGTTCAAGCAGGATATGGAGAGCAACCAGATCGACCAAAGGATTAGTGCCGATATTCAGCGCGGCGCATCGCTCGGCGTGACCGGCACGCCGACGATCTTTCTGGATACGCATATGCTGCGGTACGAAGCCACCAACGCCGATGGTTTGCGCCGCGGCATAAACGTCCTGCTGGAAAGAAAAGCTGGGACGTAAGCGCGGTTGCTTTGGAAGGGCTTTGAAGAAGAAGGGAGCGCGGACATCCTGTCCGCACTGAGCGCGCGGCGCGAACGACCCCTCCGCCGTAGTGTTAATGTTAGAAGAGAGCGGGCTCGCCCGCTGGCGGACAAGATGTCCGCGCTCCGGGAGAACAAATAGTTATTAACCTCTTGGCCTCTGCGACTTAAAGATATCCAGCTAAAGTTCTGGTTGACATGTCGCCCGCCTCTCTTTATAGTGCAACCCCGTAGGTCGCCTTTGATGCTAGCTTCGGCCGTCACCCCCCGCATCAAATCGACGGATTGCCGATGTTCAAGCTAAGACGCCTCGAAATTACGGGATTCAAATCCTTCGCGGACCATACTGACCTCATCTTCACTGGTGATGGAATAACTGGCGTGGTCGGCCCGAATGGCTGCGGCAAGAGCAATGTTGCCGATGCCATCGCCTGGGTCCTCGGCGAGCAGCGCATCAAACATTTGCGCGGCGCCGAGATGAAAGACGTTATCTTTCAGGGCTCGCGCAATCGTAAGCCCAGCGGCATGGCGGAGGTTGTCCTGCATCTGGAGCGCGACGAGGTCGTCGAGCACGAACCCGATATTGAAGATATCGATTCGACCCTCGAGCAGATCGACGAACGCACCGCGGTTTTTGCAGAAGCTGAAATTGTCTCCGAAGCGGTTGCATCTGCAGTACTCTCTGACACAACGACAGAAGCGTCGATAGACTCGGCCGCCGGCGAAACTGAACCCGCGGTGGCGATGCCTACGCCCGACGATACAACCCCGGAAACGAAGCCACGAACACCTACACATCATCGCCATTGGCGCCGCCGCAATCTCGCGCTTGAGTTTTCACCCGGCGAAGCCATTTCCGTTACGCGCCGTCTCTATCGGTCCGGCGAAAGCGAATACCTACTAAACGATCGGCCCTGCCGCCTGCGTGACATTCAGGACCTGTTCTCCGGGACCGGCTTGTCGGGTGGACACTACGCCATCATTGAACAGGGCCGCATCGGACAGATCTTGTCGGCCAAGCCGATGGACCGACGCACGATCATCGAAGAGGCCGCCGGCATCACCAAGTTCCGGGTGCGCCAGCGCGCTGCCGAAGCGCGTCTGGAATCGGCGCGTTCGAACCTCAGCCGCGTGTCGGACATCATTGCCGAGATCGAGCGACAGGTAAACAGTCTCCGGCGCCAGGCGGCCAAGGCGCGCCGTTATCGCATTCAAAAAGAAGAGCTGCGCGAGCTGCTGCGCCATGTGTACGTGGCCGAGGAACGCAGTCTGGTCGCCCTACTCGAACAGTCGCAGGTGCACCTGGAAAGCGCTACTGAAGAAGATCGACAGTTGGCGGCGGCGTTGACCGCGCGGGAAGAAACCAGCCGCTCGGCCACTCAAACCGCCCGGGCCCTGGAAGACGAACTAACTCAATTGCGCGCCGCGGTGGCGGAGGCTGCGTTGCAACGTGATCGCCGCATACGCGAGCGCGTCTATCAGGAAGAACAGATCGAGACGCTGACCCGGCGTCGGACAGAGATTGAGATGGAAGTGGCCGCGCTCGATGCGCGCCTGTTGATTGTCGAGTCTGAGTTGGCACGCCTGCGCCAGGCCGAAGCGCAGCTCAGCACCGAGAATGAACAAGCCGTGCTGGCTTTGCGTTTGGCCGAAGATTCCCACGCCCTGAAGCTGGGTGAAGTGGCCCAGGCAGAAAGCGAGATCGAGAGTGCCCGCGTCCAGTTGCTCACGCACACCGCGGCCGTCGAACGGCTGAACGAGCTGGCGCGGCAACTCGAGCATGGGCTCGAAAAGTTGACGCAACAGGCCGAGGGTCTGGCGCGCGAAGGCGAACGCGCCGCCGCGGCGCACGCAGAGCGCACTGCTGAGGCCGAGAGGCTTAACCAGCAAATCATCGTCACGCGAGCAAAACTTGGGCGGCTGACTGCCGAACGAGAAGCCGCCATCAAAGCCGTCATCGAAGGTCACGAGTGCGTTTCGGACAACGATGCAGAACAGACGCGCGTGCGCGACGACTATTCGCGCGCCCTTCATCGGCTGGAAAGTTTCAAGGAGCTCGATGCTCGCCGTACGCATTATTCATTGGCCGTGCAGGAAGCCTTCTCGGCGAATGAGAGCGAAGACTTTCATTTGATTGGCACCCTGGCTGATCGATTTCAGGTTGATGCGCAATGGGAACGTGCGGTCGAGGGCGTATTCGGATCAGCGCTGCAATCAATCCTGGTGCCCACGCCTGATGACGCGATTCGGGCCGCAGCCTGGCTGAAAAATAATCAGGCTGGACGCGCGACGTTTCTGGTTGCCGGCTTTCACGGCGGCAGCGACGAAGTAGAAGTCGACGTTGCCACCTTCAGGGAAGCGATGAATCAGGCGGCTCCACGGCAACAATACGTCCCGGTCGGGATCGATGGCCCGCGGATCGCCGACACGCTGCGGGCCTCACGCGAATTATTGATGGTGCTTGAGCGGACCATGCCCGAGAAGATGAACGCGCGCGTGGTGGATACTCTGGATGATGCGACCGCTTTATCACTGGCCACCGGCGACATGTTTGTGACTACCGACGGAGACTGGGTGGCGGGGGGACAGTTAGTCAATGCGGGCAACGGCCGCGCGCTGGAAGAGGGTGCGGGGCTGCTGACCTTCAAACGCGAATTGCGTGAACTGGAAACCCGGGTGGCAGATTTAGCTGGTGAACTCGCCGTCGCCGAAGTGGCCGTCAGGGACGCGCGCTCTCGTCTGACCGGGCTGGAAGAATCAGTTGTTCTGCTGAACGCTTCAATCGCCCGTGAAGATCGCGAAGCGATGGCCCGCGAACTTAATTACGGGACTTTGCAGCAGGACATCGAACGGGCCGAGCGTCATTTGCGAGTGGTTGCGGATGACACTGCGCGACTGGAACAGGAACGTCATGACTTGGAAGCCAGCCGTACCAAGACTTTGCTCGAAGCCGAGACGGCGGAAACCATGCGCCGCGCCACGCAGTTGAGAATCGAGCAGAGCACCAATCTGCTGGCTGGAGTTCGTCGCGAGGCCGAATCCGAAAGCGAAATTCTCAATCAACAGCGGGCGGAAGCGGCCGCGGCTGCCGAACGCCGCCGCTCAACCACGGCGGATTTGCGCCGCCTGGAGAGTGAGCGCGAGGACGTCGCCGCGCGTATCACGCGTCACCATTTGGAATTGAACGAAGCAGAGACACGCCTCGGTGAGCTCCACACTTCGATCAATGAAATCGATCGGCTGGCGGCCTCGGTGGACGAAGAGAAGGCGCGCGAAGAGGATCAAATTGCCGGAGCTTCGACGCGTCTGGCCGAAGCCCGCGCTCAGGCTGACGCGCTGGCGAACGAATTAGCGGAATTGAACCGCAGCGCCGCCGCCTCACGTGATGCCCGCGCCGCCATCGAAGTTCAGAGAGCTGAGGCTCTGGCCCGAGTCAGCTTTGTGCGTGAATCGTGCGCCAACGAATTGAGCCAAAGCCTGGAAGATCTCGCCCGCGAGGTGCAACTCAGCGAAGGGTTCGATCTGGAAACTGAGCGGGTCCGGGTGGAAGAGTGGCGCGAGCGCCTGGAAAACTTTGGCGCCGTAAACATGATGGCCCTCGAAGAGTTGTCCGAGGCCGACGAACGCTTGGCATTCCTCACCACTCAACGCGAAGACATCACCCAGGGAATTTCGGCCACGGAAGAGGCTCTGCGCGAAATCAAGCGTCGTTCACGCGAGCGTTTCCGCGACGCGTTTGAAAAGATTAATCAGAACTTCAGCGAGTTCTTCAACGAATTGTTTGGCGGCGGTCGTGGCGAGATGAGCTTGATTGACGACGATAACGATCTGGAATCAGGCATCGACATCGTGGCCCAACCGCCGGGCAAGCGTCTGCAGAATGTGTTGCTGCTTTCGGGCGGTGAAAAAGCAATGGCCGCGCTCGCTCTGGTGCTGGGAATATTCCAGTACCGGCCCTCGCCCTTCTGTCTGCTGGACGAAGTTGACGCCCCGCTTGATGAAGCCAACGTGGGCCGCTTCACCAACAAAGTTGTGGCCATGTCGGCCAACACTCAATTCATCGTCATCACGCACAACAAACGCACAATGGAAACCGCGCGCGCCCTTTACGGCGTGACCATGGAAGAAGTTGGCGTCTCCAAACTCGTCTCCGTCCGTTTCGAATAGGCTGGGAGCGCGAAGCGCGAATCCTTTCCATCGTCGAGGGTCCACGGAAAATACTCAAAGCCGAAGCTGGTTTTGTTCCCGAGTCTTGTGTGATTTCGTGGATCGTTCTTTTGTAAGGCGCAGACTCGATCCACCAAATCACACGAAACAACACCAAGACCATGACTCGCCCGCCTGCGTAGGAGTCTGTCGGGAAAAGGTTTTTCTCTGTGAACCACAGAGTTCTTTTTTCCGACAGACTCCTAAAGGCGGCTGGATTGAGATCTGAGGAGACTTCTTTTCCGTTGGGCCGGAGGTATGCCGCAGCTGATAGCTTTTTCAAACTGCAGCAGTATCGTCAGTTTGCTTCGCTTCTCGCGCTGTGTCTCGAAGCCTATAATCAAGTGATGTCTAACTCCAAATACATTCACGCATCGTTAGCACTCGCCTTTGCCGCTTTGCTGTTGTCGAGTGGAATAGATCCGCAGCGAGCAGAAGCCACTCGAGGCCGGCAACAATCCAACATCATTGCTAAAGACAATTTGCTGTTTGCAGAGGTCAAGGATGACGCTCAGCCTTTGGAGGCGACTCCGGAATCGCCCGAGCTTGTGAGCGACAACTCGACCTTCTACACCGTGCGCGCGGATTTGCGACGCTGCATCTCGCCGATGTGTGGCGGTTACTTCGTCAAGCGCGTTAACCTGCCCACGACTCGATGCGCTAACGGGAGTTACATGGCCCAATGCTATGTCGCCGCCATCGATTGGAAGGGTCAACATGAGGTTGAGGCCGGCAAGGCGCTCTTGCGCGGCAATGTGATCGCAAAACCGCACGAGCGATTCGGAAACCTCGGCGAGTTCGTGGTGCTAGAGTCGTGGCAAGCAGTAACTGACCGCCAACCTGAGGGTACGTTTTACCGCGTTCGGGATCGCGGCCTGCGGTGTATTACTCACCCGTGCCCGACCCATCAAGAGGCGAAGCTTAATTCGATCTTCAGCCTCAACATTGCCGGCGTCGACTTAAGCGGTGCGGGCCTTGGCAACAACACACAAGCGGCCGAGGCGGCGATGAGAGAACCGGCGGGCGTGATGATTAGCGGGAATAATATGCCGGTGACTGGCCCAGGTGGCCGATCGTTGACCTTGAAGGCAATGCAGGTGTACCTAAGGGACAGTCCGGGCGTCTCTAATCTGAAGCCGTGCATGAAGACCGGTTGCTCGCGCGCGATCTGCGCGGATCACAACGTGATTTCAACCTGTGAATGGCGCCCTGAGTACGCCTGCTATCAAAAAGCCACTTGCGCGCGTCAGGCTGATGGCAATTGCGGCTTCACTGAAACGCGCCAGTTGACTTCGTGCCTTGCGGCCCGTGGAGCTCGGGCAATGTTTGATCTTCCCTCAAACTCGATTGAGAGCTTCTTTCACTCTCAATCGAGATAGACATGCTGGGGTGAGGGATGGTCACGCTCTTGGTTCCTCCCTTCTCCCATTGGGGAAGGGTCGGGGATGAGGGATTACGAGGGGATTCCATTTGTCTTATTTGTGCTCCGTCGGTGGCGAGTGGCATTCAAAGACAAACTGTCAACTGAGGTCGACGCTGCGGCAAGCCCTCACCCCAACCTCTCCCAAAGGAAGAGGGAGTCAGAGCAAACTTAGAACTCTGTTCACGTAGAAGAAAGCAAGAATCCACGAGTTTTGCTTTGCGATACCGCGCTCAGTTCGTTAGACGCGCAACGGGCGCAGCACTTTGAAGAATTGAGGTGTCTTGATGTTTCTTGTCTTCTTCATTGCAACGATTATGATTTTCGGGCCGCTGTTGGGAGCAGCCATCTTCCAGTGGCTCTGGAATATCACTATGCCTGAAGCCTTTGGGTTGAGGGAGATTCGATTCTGGGTAGCGTTTCGTTTGCTACTCATCGCCGCGTTCTTAACCTCCGGTGGACTCATCCGCCTCGCCTTCGATTTGCGCTAGAGGGATACAGAGAGCGGAATTCTCTGCGCCCCCTCTGCGCCTCTGCGGTGAGTGTTTTCAAGCCTTATTCACCGCAGAGACGCAGAGGTCGCGGAGATTACGCAGAGAATAGAGTGCCCTTCCTTCTGTGACATCCGGTTCATCTGTGGCTAGAATCCATCATGTCTCGCGAACCAACTTATCAGGCGGCCAGAGTTGTGGCTGCTACTATCGAAGCTCACTTTGCTCGGCACCTCGTCGAAGCGCGCCGGCGCGGCGAAGAGAAACTGGCGCATGCACCCGACGCCCGCGCGATTGAAACGATCATCGACGCCAGTTTCTGGGCCAGCTTCCGTCCGGAGGAGGGCCGCTTCCCAAAAATCTCGCTCGCTTTTCTTCCACCCGAGCAGGCGGGACAGCCGCTGATGCTCGAAGATCGCCTGCCGCTTACTCCGCCGGTGTTAACTAAGTTAGCCCCGGCGGTTGAGCGTCCCGGAATTCATTTGGGTGTCTGGAAAGACGAGAATGAACTTTACGTTTGGGGCGCGACCCGCACGATTCCCAGCCTGGGTTTTGTGCTTGAGGACGTCGAGCCCGGGCAGTTAGTGATCAAGCACCGCCGCATAGATGGCTTTGGCAAGTTTGCCAACGTCGCCGTGCTTAAGGGCGAGCAGGTGAAGATCGTTGACGAGCAGGGCGCGAGTCTGCCCGACTGTCCGGATTTACTCGCCGCCTTACGTCCATTCACAGCGCCGGCAACCTGGGACGATTCCGTGAACGTGCTGGTGCAACTGGCTGCCTCGATGCGCGCACACGGACATGGCGGCACGCTGCTGGTTGTGCCTGCGGAAAGCGAAGACTGGCGCCTGTCGATCGTACATCCGATCTTTTATTCAGTCTCGCCTCCATTTTCAAAGCTGGCCAATTTGATCAAGGAGGGTCCGAGTCCTGAAACTGAGAACGAGTGGCAGGCATCTCTGCGCAGCGCGGTCGAAAGCATTGCCGGTCTGACGGCCGTGGATGGCGCGACTGTGATTACGAATCAGTTTGAGGTGCTTGCCTTTGGCGCCAAGATAATGCGCGCGGCAGGTCGTGCTTCGGTCGAGCAGATGGTGCTGACGGAACCGATCGTGGGCAACCAGGCAGAGGTAGTCCCGCCGGTACAACACGGCGGCACGCGGCACTTGTCGGCGGCGCAATTCATACACGACCAACCAAACGCCGCGGCGCTGGTCGCGTCACAGGATGGACGCTTCACGGTATTCGCGTGGTCGCCTTGCGAAGAGATGGTGCACGCTCATCGCGTCGACGTGTTGCTGTTGTAGTTCGGAGTGCCGCCTTTAGGCGGAAATCTTCCGGGGCCAAGTCATTCCGCGTGAACGCGGCACTCCAAACATCGCCTCCACAGGCTGTCTAACTTCGTTTTTGACAAAGGGCTGCGGGTTTCGAGACGATGCCTCTTCGACGTTCTTGCGGGCATCAAAACGACGCTTTCCTAAGTCTACTGTGACCAGCATCCGCGACGGTAAGATCCTCGGCATTCGCGCGGGGACAAAGCCACACCGGATCATTGGCATCTGGGTGGTAGTGGTTGAAGGCCGTGTC
>JAWWPL010000082.1:0-6115 GCA_033850605.1 Blastocatellia bacterium
ATCCGTTTCCACTTACCTCCTGTCCCTTGCGAGACATTCAGTTTGTTTTCACCAATCTCACATTCCTTGCGGAGCGTGGTGCCACTAGGTAGTTTTTTTGGTGGCTGTCCTCCACCGCCGGTTACGTCCCCGGCAACGAGGCTCAACTTTCGTCGAGCGACATGGCTCCCCTTCAGCGGGTCCTTCCCAAAGGGTGCTACCCGTTTTTATCCGGGCGCTCAGGAAAAATCTTTCGACCTCTCCCTAGCAAGCCTTTCGGCTTCAGCGACGGGCGTCATAGCATCCACAAACCGCTCTGTGTTTGCTCTCTCCCAGAGTGTCACCACTCTGTTCGCCTGTCCCTTCGCTGGTCTCAAAGACCGTAACCTTCGCGACGGGCAGAGTTATACCTAAAAGATTTTTTCCCGTCAAAGTTTTATGTGTTTTATTTTTCGAAGAAAGTTTTTTTCGTGATTTCAAAGCCTGAATCGCGGCAAGTACATGCGGAATTCCCTGTGTTACAATACGCACTCAAAGCGGGCCAGTAAAAATTCATCTCCCCGGCCTTGTCTCAGCGCCGATGTAGATGCTTCGCCCTTCTGAATTGAAGGCCTTTGAAAGGAGAATTCAATGAAAACCAGGGCCCCTCAAATCGTCATTTCGTTGTTGTTTTGCCTGTTGACTTCAGTGCCGGCGCAACAGCCCGTCGTCACTGTGGCCCAGCCTGGACAACAACCTCAAATTGTCCCTGCGCCATCAATTCGGCCGGATCAAAAAGCTTACGATGATGCACGGCGAATCAAGGACCCACAAAAGAAGATCGAAGCCCTGGAAAAACTAATCACTGATTTTCCCGAGAGTTTCTACCGCAGCCAGGCGCGCATCGAGATTCTGGACACGCTGCTCAAAAGCTTCCCCACTCAAAAGGACCGCATTCACCTGGCTGTCGAAAAGATTATCGAGCCCTCGCAGGGAAACATCTCTTTTCGCGGCACAAACTACCGAACTGTGGCAACGAAACTGCTTAACGCCGGAATTTTCCTTGAGTGGGCCGAGGAACTTTCGAAAAAAGGCGCCGCTATCTATGAGGATGAGACCGCGAAAGAGTTGCGCACCGGCCGGGCCTCGAATCTGGATACACTGGGCCGCATTTATCTCAAGCAGGGGAAAACTAAAGAAGCGAGCAAACTTCTGAAACAGGCTCTGGCAAATGATCCCGAATTGACCACGGCACTCATCGGCCTCGCGGAGATTGCCGAGAAGAGCGGTGATCATAAGGCAGCTCTCGAATATTACAGCTCTGCCGCCGTTAAGAGCACTTTGAAAAAAGCCGACCGCCAGCAGTTGGAAATTGCCTATCGGGCGACCCATCACGATTTGTTGGCAGGTTTGGAAGAAATGCTCGATGCGAAGTATCGAAAGCTGAATGCGAGCCAGAACTTCGCTCACTATCAAGCCACCGCCAAACGCAGCAATCGCACCGCTCTGGCTGAACTTTTCACCGGATCAGGTTGCGGCCCCTGCGTCGCGGCCGATCTTGGGTTTGATGGGCTGCTCGAAAGATACAACCGCCAGGAACTGGTAGTGCTCGTCTATCACCTGCACATTCCGCTGCCCGACCCAATGACGAATCCAGCGACTGTAGAACGCGGCAAGTACTACGGAGTGCCGGGCACGCCTACGCCCGTCGTCGATGGATTCAGATTGCCTAGCAGCGGCGGATCGAGGGACATGACGAAGGGTTTTTACGATCGAGTAAATCCGAAAGTTGAAACGGAACTCGAAGCTCCAGCTAATGCCGAGCTGAAATTGACGGCCGCGGTGGAAGGCGACCGGATAAAGGCCAACGTGACCGTCGACAAAGTCACGGCAGCTTCACCGGATTTGAAGCTGCAGATAGCCCTGACCGAGGATGAACTGCGCTATACCGGCGAAAACGGGATACGCTTTCATCCGATGGTGGTGCGCAGTCTCGCCGGCAAGGACTCGCTGGGATTCCCCGTTGCATCGGCCGGCCCCACCAACGTCGAATGGAGTTTTGATCTGAAAACGATGAGCGATCAGTTGAAGAAATACCTCGACAGCTACGAGCAACAGGGACATCGCGGTGATACATTCACCTTCAGCGAAAAGAAATTTCAAATTGATCCGAACAATCTGTCGCTGGTCGCCTTCGTCCAGGACATGAAGACAAAGACCATCCTGCAGACGGTCTATCTGAAGGTCAAACCCGCCATGACGGCCTCAGTCCAAACGGCGGCAAGATAGATGTCTTCACTTCGGTTATCCAGTTTGGCACTGGTGCTCTGTTTCTTTGCGGCAACCACCTTTGCCCAGGAAACAGACACCGAACCGAATCCTATTAAGTGGTCGATCAAGACCAATCTTTCCGGACCGGTTAAAGCCGGAGATCGGTTTGCCGTAGAACTAACCGCGCAGATCGAAAACGGCTGGCATCTTTATTCTACTGAGCGTATCGAAGGCGGTCCGACACCCACGCGCATAACTGTTCCCTCGGGTCAATCCTTTGAGATGACCGGCGAAATCGACTCGCCCGCTCCACATTCGTCTTACGATCCAAACTTTCAGCTGTCGACTGATTACTATGACGGCTCAGTGCTGTTTACGATTCCCGTGCGCGCGTTGGCCAACTCGTTGACCAGTTTACGGGTGCAGGTGCGCTACCAGACTTGCACGCAAACCATCTGTTTCGCGCCCAAACTTCTTGAACTGGAAACACAAATCAAGACTATCGGACCAGACGCGGTGCAAAAACAGTCTGCGGATAAGCCTGGGGTCGAGAAGAGTTTCGCACCAATTGCCACGGGGGCCGTCGTTCCGGACTTTGATTTTGTAGACTTCACGAGAAAGAGTCGACGCTTTGCCGAATATCGCGGACATTATCTGCTGCTCGACTTCTGGGCGTCCTGGTGCAGTCCGTGTCTGGCGGACATGCCCGCGCTCAAGGAAATCTATCGGAAGTACCGGGCGCGAGGATTTGAAATCGTCGGGATGAACAGCGAAACCCTCGCGCAGGGACAAGTCGAACCCGATTTTCTCCGGGATACTGAGGCGCGCGCGCGCGAAATTGTGAGAACGCGAGAGCTGCCGTGGACCCAGGCGACAACTGAGACATCGGTCCCGGTGGCGATAAAAATATTCGGAGTGAATAGCCTGCCGGCAAAGATCCTGATTGACCGCGACGGTCGCGTGATTGCCCGCGTTAAGACAACTTCAGAACTCGATGAACTGCTGGCCGGGCTTTTGAATCCAAAGCCCTAGTTCGATGTCCTGACTTGGAGCGTTCAGAGTGGCTTTGCCCAGGAAGTCCATCAGCGATTGCGGCGAGCGCGAAGCGCGAACAACGTTTTTTGTTTTCAATCGGGAATAACGCGCCTCGGAACCAGAGGCGGACGAGACGTCCGCGTTCCCAGCATTGACCGGCCTCGGACTTTTTGATCAAGGCCGTTTAGAGCACAACTCTAGTTGGGTTCTTTCTTCACTCGATAAAAGCGCGACTAAAGTCCTTACTCTGAACACCGCTTGCCAAAGTAGGACTTTACCAGGCAAGAAGTCTTTAGAGTGCCAACTTTAGTTATTTCGACAGCTCCGCGATGGCCTTTCGTATTTTTTCCTGGACCAAATCAGCTTCGTCCTCGCTTTTGTATGGCTGGCGCGGCCAGAAGAAACCCTTCAGCCCATCTTTGCGACGGCGCGGAACTACGTGCGTGTGCAGATGCGGCACGCTCTGGCTGACCCGATTGTTCATCGCAACGAATGTGCCGTCTGCGTCCAACGCCGATTCGACCGCGCGGCTCAGGAGTTGCGCGTTCTTGAAGAAGGGACCAATCAGGTCCGCGGGCAAATCGCTCAACGTCTCGAAGTGTAGTTTCGGAATCAAGAGGCAATGACCGGGAAAAACCGGACGGTGATCGAGAAAGGCGAGCGATATTTCATCTGCGAACACGATGCGCGCCGCGACTGCTCCGCTCACGATCCTACAGAAAAGGCAGGTCAGGTTATACAAGAATCTCTCCAAGGCTATAACGAACTTGAAAGCTATTTACAGCGTGGACTTGTGCGCGCCGAACGGGGCATTAGCCCGACCGTGAGGGAGGGCTCCTTCGCGAAGAGAGCCCTTGCTTACGCGCGGGCTAGTGCCCCGGAACCAGTCGCGCCACTTGATTGTACCGAAAGCAACTCGCCTCGTGGTCGTTCACCATGCCGACGGCCTGCATGAACGAGTAGCAGATGGTCGAGCCTACGAACTTGAAACCGCGTCGGATGAGATCACGGCTCAGCGCATCCGATTCCGCCGTTTTCGCCTGCAGCGCCGCGCCGCGCTTGCGCTTGATGGTTCGTCCCTTTACAAAGCGCCAGACATATTCATTGAAACTGCCAAACTCTGCCTGGATCTCGAGGAAGGCTTTGGCGTTCATCACCGCGGAACTGATCTTCAGACGATTCCGGATAATACCGGCGTCGACGAGTAATTTTTGAATCTTGCGTTGATCGTATTTCGCGACCAGGCGCGGATCGAAGTTATCGAAGGCCGCGCGATAGTTCTCACGTTTCCGCAGGATGATCTCCCAGCTCAAGCCAGCCTGCGCGCCTTCGAGAATTAGGAATTCAAACAGCGTCCGATCGTCGTGGGTAGGGACGCCCCACTCACAATCGTGATAGGCAATGGACAATTCAGTGCCGGCCCAGTGGCAACGGCGCACGTTTGGCTTTGATTTGGGGCTCACGTCTTTTCGGATTCGTGATTTGAGTTTGCCACGCGTTCAATTGCCGCTACCAGAACTTCCGGATCGACCGGCTTGGCGAGGTGCATTTGAAATCCCGCGGAAATCGCCAGTTCTCGATCCTTCTCAGTAGCGAAAGCTGTCAGGGCAACGGCGGGAATATTACTGGCCTCCGAAGACAACGACCGCACCTTGCGAATTAGGTCGTACCCGCTTTCACTCGGCAATCCGATGTCGCTCAGCAACACATCTGGTTTGAAGACCTGCAAGTTGTCCAGCGCTTCCTGTGCGGAGGTAACTGCCTCGACCTCTGCGCCTGAACACTCGAGCGTCAGCGAAAGAAGTTCGCGCGCGTCAGGCTCGTCTTCAACCACCAGCACCCGCAATCCTTCGAGCGGTTGCCTGGTTGGCGATGCTCCTTCCGCCGCCGGCCGATCAGATCCGGACATCGCGCCGTCGTCCGATTGAATCGCCGCCAATGGCATTCTAATCGTAAACGTTGCCCCCAGTCCTTCTCCCTGACTCTCAGCGGTCACGGTGCCGCCATGCAGTTCAATCAGATGGCGGACAATGGCCAGTCCCAGACCCAGGCCCCGGTGCGTGCGAGTGACCGGACCTTCAGCTTGCCGAAATCTTTCAAAGACGAGCGGCAAAAAGTCGGGATGAATTCCGATACCGGTATCCCGCACCACGAGTTCTGCTGACGAATTCGACTGGCGAAACAAGACGTAGACATGACCATCGCGGGAGGTGAATTTCACCGCATTTGAAAGCAGGTTCCAGATTACCTGTTGCAGCCGCGCAGGGTCACCGGAAACTGCTCCCACCCTGGCATCTGTGGAAAATTGAATGTGAACGCCTCTCGCATCCGCAGCCGGGCGGACGATGTCGATCGCGGCGGCGATCACCGGCACGAGATCAATCGCTCTTACTTCGAGTTTGAGTTTACCTCCGGCGATACGCGACACGTCGACCAGGTCCTCAATCAGTTGAGCCTGCGCCCGGGCATTCCGTTCGACTGTCTCAAGTGCGTGCGCCGCCGTTTCGTCATCCAGGCGATCTGCCCGCAGCATCGACAGCCAACCCAACATCGCGGTCAGCGGCGTGCGCAGTTCATGCGAGAGTGTCGCCAGAAATTCGTCTTTGATGCGGTTCGCTTCTTCGGCCTCGGTGCGAGCCGCTCTTTCACTTTCAATCAGCCGTTCGAGTTCTTCCTCAGCCCGCTTTCGCCCGGTAACATCCAGGCCCAGTCCGGCCAAACGGTAAGGCTTTCCATCTGCATCATAAAAAGCGCGCCCCCGTCCAATCATCCATCCTGGTTTGCCGTCCCTGGTTGAGTATCGAAAGTCAATTTCATAGTCAGTCCGGTTATTAATCGCGTCGCCAACCGC
>JAWWPL010000130.1:0-5729 GCA_033850605.1 Blastocatellia bacterium
CCCGCCCGCTCACGCAAGTGGTACTGACCTCATCTCGAAGTAAATGGACAAAGTGAAGTTCGTCGGAAATCCAAGTCATGACAAAGAAACTGCGCATTGGAGTCATCTTTGGTGGTCGCTCAGGCGAGCATGAAGTCTCAGTCCGTTCAGCCCGTGCAGTTATCGAGGCAATAGATTCTGAGAAATTCGAAGTAGTGCCGATTGCGATCACCAAGGAAGGGAACTGGCTGGCGCCGGCGGCTGCGGCAGAGTTATTGCCAACGTCCGCGCAGCGTTTGCTTTCGTCGCGTACGCGGGGCGGAAAGAAGGAAGATGTCACCATCGTCGGCGACCCTTCGCGCGCCGGATTGATGCGCCTTAATCGGAATGGAGGCGCCGCGGAGACACTCGACGTGGTCTTTCCTGTTCTTCATGGAACGTACGGCGAAGATGGAACGATTCAGGGTTTGCTGGAGATGGCCGCTGTGCCCTTCGTTGGTTGTGGGACGCTCGCGTCCGCGTGTGGGATGGACAAGGTGGCGATGAAGGCTCTTTTCCAGAATGCCGGTCTGCCTATCTGCGACTATACCTGGTTTCTACGCACGCAGTGGGAGAGCGAGGCGGAAATAGTCTCTCGCCGAATCATTCGCGATATTGGTTTTCCGGCTTTCGTGAAGCCCGCGAATCTGGGCTCATCAGTCGGGATTTCAAAGGCGACGGACAAAGCGACGCTGACGCGTTCAATCGATCTGGCCGCGCGTTACGATCGCAAAGTAATCGTGGAAGCAGCGGTTGAAGGTCGCGAGATCGAGTGCGCCGTTATGGGAAATGACCAGCCACAGGCGAGCCTGCCCGGAGAATATGTCATTCACGACGAAGCCGCGCGCTTTCTGGATTACACCGAGAAGTATGCCGGCACGGGCAACGTCGAGTTTGTAGTGCCCGCAAGAATTCCCAAAGCAAAAGTGAGGAAGATCCAGCAGATGGCCATCCAGGCGTTTCAGGCGATCGACGGATCAGGCCTATCGCGCGTGGATTTCTTTCTGCGGCCGGACGGCAGTTTGCTTGTCAACGAAATAAACACGCTCCCGGGTCTCACCGACGTATCCGGCTTTCCCAAGATGTGGGAAGCATCGGGCATTCCTTTCCCGCGCGTCATCGAACAACTAATCGAATGGGCCCTCGAACGCCATCGCGAACGAGCGCGTAATGAGACGAGTATTTGAGGTAGCCACGTCTGCGAAATCAGTTCGGATTATCTTGAGTTGCTCGTTCCATACGAGCGCACGCATCCCTGTGTGCGGAGCGCGGACATCCCTGTCCGCACTGAGCGGCGGACAGCACGGAGTCAGTACCGGAAGCGGTAGCGACCGGGTCTCCCTCGCGATTTCAGGCACGTCGCACAAAGAACCGGTCGCTACCGCTCCCCGTACTGACTCACGTGCACTTCGCGGTCGCTACAGAACCCCGAGCGGTCGCGAGGGGATGCTTCCATTCAACTTAGTATCAAATCGAATTCGACTTTCCTCTCACATGCACTTTGCATCCGGTCGCTATCGCTCCCGGTTCTGTAACTCTTTCGCCTGCAGCGGGCTTCCGATGGTGCGACACTAATTCCCCCTCAGAACCGGGAGCGTATAGAAAGATTCAACCTGCATCCAACGGGCTTCGCACGCCTCTGCCGCCTTTGTTCAAGACGTGTGTATAGATCATCGTGGTGCGCACATCTTTGTGACCAAGCAACTCCTGAACGGTCCTGATGTCATAGCCGTTCTCCAATAAGTGAGTCGCAAAGCTGTGCCTGAAGGCGTGACAGGTTCCGTTTTTCCTGACGCCGCCGGCCCGCAAAGCTTCTTTCACAGCGCGTTGTACGTTCTGTTCGTTGACATGATGCCTCCCCACCCTTCCTGATTTGGGATCAATCGACAGCTTCGCGGCCGGGAAAACGTATTGCCACACGAAGCTCGTCGCCGCGTTCTGGTACTTTCTGTCCAGTGCGTAGGGCAGGTGCACTGCGCCATACCCGCACCGTAGATCTTCATCGTGGGTTTTTCGCGCGGCTACGACTTGCCGCGTCAGTCGATCCTTTAGCGCTTGCGGCAACATAGTCACTCGATCCTGTTCGCCCTTTCCGTCGCGCACAGTAATCTCATTGCGCGAAAAGTCGATGTCCTTCACGCGCAGGCGGACGGCTTCCATGATGCGTAGACCCGACCCATAAAGGAGGCCGGCAATCAACTGCGGTACTCCGCTCATCTGTGCTATCACAGCGCTGGCTTCGAGTTTGGTAAATACTACCGGCAGGTTTCGCGACTGGCGGGCGCGCTCGACGCCCTCGATCCTCGGTAAATCCATTTCCAGGACTTGGCGATAGAGAAACAGTAGCGCATTGAATGCCTGGTTCTGGGTGGAAGCCGCCACATGTTCATTGACGGCAAGATGGGTCAGAAAAGCGCGCACTGCATCGGCGTCAAGTTCTCGCGGGTGGCGCTTGTGATGAAACAGGATGTATCTCTTGATCCAGTTACGGTAAGTGTCTTCGGTGCGGAGACTGAGATGCCTAAATCGGGCCACTTCGGTAACCTGATCGAGCAACTTTTTTCGGCCCATAATTGATACATAATAACGCCTCCAGCGTAATTATGATCGCAATCAATTTCGCATCAGCCGCAAAGGATTCTTGGCAATAAAGAACGAAGGCTTAGCAATAAGAGCGCTTTCTTTAAAAAGGAAGTGACTTGATGTTTTATGACGCGATTGAGCGTATTATGAGTCACGAACAATATTGCTATTATCAGTCTTGACGAATAATTAGTAGTTGAACTAAACCGCTTCGCGGTGGCCCTCATAATCTGGCGCGATCTTTCCTCTGATACGAGCCTCAGCTTGTTTCTTTCAGCTTCTCTTTTTTAGTTCCCTAGAATGCCTTCGACGATGCTCATTGTAAGGAGCATCGATTCAATTTGTTTGATTGAAGGAGGCTCTATGGGAACGCTTCGTAAGCAAATGACGGAGGCGATGAAGCTGCGGCGCTTCTCGCCCAGAACTCAACAATCCTACCTGGCCGCGGTCACGGCTCTGGCCAAGCATTACCGCACTCCCCCAGACCAACTGGACTTCGAAAAGATTAAGGCCTACCTGCTCCACATGACGGTCGACCGCGGTTTATCCTGGAGCACTTGCAATGTGGCCGTCTCCGCTTTCCGCTTCTTCTACACTGAAGTCGTCGGTTGGGAGAAGGTTAGTCTGCCGATTCCGCCGCGCAAGAAACCAAAGACGCTGCCAGTCCTGCTCAGCCGCCCGGAACTTGAGCGACTCTTTGCGTGTGCTGGGTCCCCCAAGCACCGGGTCCTGCTGCTGACTACTTACGCCGCCGGTCTGCGCGTCAGCGAGGTCGTCAATCTGAAGCCCGCCGACATCGACAGCCACCGCCTCATGATCCGGGTCGAGCAATCCAAGGGCGCCAAGGATCGTTACACCATTCTTTCTCCCCGACTACTCGATGAACTCCGTCTCTACTGGAAACTCTACCGGCCCACCACCTGGCTCTTCCCCAGCAGTAGAGATCCCCAGCGGCAGATGCACCGCAGCAGGGCCCAGAAGATCTACTACGAGGCCAAACGCCGGGCAGGTATCACCCGCGGTCACGGCATTCACACACTTCGGCATTGTTTTGCCACGCACCTGCTGGAAGCCGGTCTTGACCTGCGCACTATTCAGTCGCTGATGGGCCATACAGCGCTCACTACCACCATGCGTTACCTGCAGGTCAGAAGTTTTGAGACCAGGAAGGACTTGATCGACCTGTTGTCGATACCAGAGAGCCAGCCACCGGAATAGCGGACTGTGGACCATGCCGCCGGCTCATCAACATCAGGCGGCAGGAGGCAAACGCAGTCCGGAACTGGCTGATATCTTTCGCGCCTTTGGCGAGTCTTACCGCCAGGCACACCCACTGCCCCGCGCGCAGCTGAAGGTGATGCGGGCCATCGAGTCCTGCCGCACCGCGGCACTCGGTGGGCACCTTCAGCAATGTGACAGCTGCGGCTATCAGCAACCGGCTTACAACTCCTGCCGCAATCGCCACTGTCCCAAATGTGGCTCGCTGGCCAAGGCCCAGTGGCTCGAAGACCGCAAAGCCGACCTGCTACCCGTGGGCTACTTCCATCTCGTGTTCACTCTGCCACACGAACTGAATCCGCTCATGCTGGTGAACAAGAAGGTGCTCTGCGATATCTTGTTCAAAGCTGTCTCGCAGACCCTGCTCGAGTTTGGACGCACTCACCTCGGCGGGTCACTGGGGTTCATCTGTGTGCTGCACACCTGGGACCAGAGACTGCGCGATCACTTTCATCTGCACTGCCTCATTCCCGGTGGAGCGCTGTCCTTCGATGGCACGCAGTGGATAGCGGCTCCACCGAACTTCCTTTTCTCAGTCAAGGCGCTCTCGTTGGTCTTCCGCGGCAAGTTCCTCGCTCTCCTCGAACAAGCCTTCGTCAAAGAGCAACTGCAGTTCCCAGGACGTTCTGCAGCTCTCGCCCAGCCCGCTGCTTTCTCTGACCTGGTTCGCTCACTGCGCCAGAAGCCTTGGGTGGTCTACGCCAAACGCCCCTGCTCCTCTCCCGAGAAAGTCCTCGACTACCTTGGCCGCTACACCCAACGGGTTGCTCTTTCGAACAATCGCATTCTCGCAGTTGCTGAGTCCGCCGAGGGCCCGCGCGTCACCTTCTCTTACCGAGACCGAAAGCATGGTAACCGCCCTCGCACCATGACGCTTCATGCTGACGAGTTCATTCGCCGCTTCTTACTTCACGTCCTGCCAAACGGCTTCATGCGCATTCGTCACTTCGGCTTCCTGGCCAACCGCTCTCGTAAGCTGAAGCTCGACCGCTGCCGAAGGCTCTTAGATATTGAACAACCATCCCCCGCTGCCAAGAAGTCTGCTCGCCAACTGATGCTCGAAGTGACCGGCTTCGATCTGACCCGCTGCTCAGCCTGTCGCGTGGGCACCATGGTTACCCTGGCGCAGTTACCAGCTTGCGACGTACGTTGCTCTCTGCGGGCGCCACCACTGGACTCATCATGACTATCATCTACAAGCTGCGACTCTCATTACCGTGCTCTTCTGGCCCGCAGTTTCGGGTCTCTGCCCCGGTCTGCTCGCTCCCAAGATCTTCGGCCTCTGGCAAACTCCTTCCCGGCCGCGCGCGCTCTCCTCACGCCATGAACTCGCCTTCCGACAACGGCTCTTCCCGCACTCACTCTCAATCGAGAGACTTGATGCGGCTGAACGAGTTTGGTCTCCAACCCCTTCCTCTTTACAATCCCCATAGAACTCGCTAGGTTCGCTTTCGTAACCAGCGGTTCAGTCCAACATGGCTTTATCCGCAATGCACCCAGGTTGCTCTGTTCCCTTGTCTTGTGCAGGCATTGCGGATAAAACCCTTTACGTTATGTTGCTTCGTGTGATGTGAAATGAGATTTTTCCCAAACACAATTTCGCTTCTCGTGGCTGCCCTTTTGGCGACAGCGTTCTTTGTGACTGCTCAGGCACCCAAACATCGAAAGCACGTTGCTGCCAAGCCTCCGAAAACGCTCGTCAAATGTTCGCTTCGTTGATTACGGGCTCTCGAATGACGACGATGTGTGGGAACGAATCGAACTCGTTGAGGCGGAAGATCCAATTCTTGCCGACGTTGTTCGTGATATGGCCGGCGCGCTTCATGACACCGTCAAAGCGCCGCACATTG
>JAWWPL010000154.1:0-6063 GCA_033850605.1 Blastocatellia bacterium
CTTGCCCGGGTTCGAGATCAAACCGAGATTAGGGATTCGTTTTTCTCCGATATTGACCGCGGCTAAGCCTTCGGAAAAATCATGGACGATATCGAACTGCGGCGTGATGACAACACGACCAGTCTCATCGACGAAGAGTTTTTTCCCCTTCGCGCTGACGAGGGCGAGCCCTTCATGGAAGTCATTAGCGCTGTCGAATTGCAGCGGAATGATGATCTTACCGGTGCGATCGATAAAGCCCCACTGGTCATCTCTCTCGACGGGAAAGAGTGTCTTCGCGGTCTGAGACTGGGATTGCGCGGTCGACAAGATTGAGCTTAGGAACAGGGTAAGCAGGATCTTTGTCAGACAGTCGAGAATCTTCATGGGTCTCTTTCCTTTGCAACTCAGAGTACCTGGAAGCAGTTTGAATTACCTTTGAGGTTTTTTGCGGTTTCTCTCATTAGCACCGTGGCTTTAGCCGGTGACAGTTGGTTATGTTCAGAATGAAAACCGTTTAAAACGGTTTCCAGTTTGGCGCCGACGCAGCATTCACCGCGCTAAAGCGACGGTGCTAATGAGAATAGAGCCCTTGCTTTCGCCGCAGGTTGAGTCTTTCTCCCGGTCGCTACCGCTCCGGGCTCTGGACCGCCGGCCAATGCTCAGCTCGTCTGTCGTCCATCGATAAGTTCCGGGGTAATGCTAAACAGCGCGATGTCGACGGCACGGCCCCAGGTGTCCAGTTGGGTGGCGCTGATTGCCGGGGTTAGGGAAGGGTTGCGGTCCGTAATGAGCTTCATCGCGCGCTGCATCTCTTCGGCGCCGGTTATTTGCTCAGCCTTACCTATCACCATCACACTGCGCCAGTGAGTGCTGTCCGTCATTTCTTCAACCTGCAAACAGACTTGCGGGTTTGTCTGAATGAACTGAGTTTTCATGCCCTCGGTGGTGAAAAAATAAAGCTCCTTGCCATCGTAAGCATAATTCATCGGCACGACGTAGGGCCGGCCGTCACGCGCACAACCCAGATGGCCAAAACTTTCCCGCTCCAGCAGCGCGTGCATATCTGCTGGCGCCATGTCTTCAACTTTTAGCATCTACAGTTACTCCTTTAGGGACCAGCGGCAGCGATCTGAGTCGCTCGCCAGTGGCGTTGAAAATTGCGTTACCGACGGCCGGAGCGAGACCTACGATCGGAGTTTCACCGGCGCCGGCAGAAGGAATGTCTTTGCGATCCACGAGCACTACTTCGATCGTAGGCATATCGATGAAGCGGGGAACGCGATAGCTGGAAAATTTTGAGTTGAGGATCTTGCCGTTCTCGAACTGAATCGACTCGAACAGGGCACCGCCGATCGCCATGGTAATCGCGCCTTCTATTTGATTCTTCAAGTGGACCGGATTGACGACAGCGCCGCAATCAAACGCTGCGACCACGCGCACGATTCGCACCTTCGCCGTGCTTTTGTCCGCGTCTTTACCCGAAGGTTTCTCGACCGCAATCTCCGCGCAGGTAGCAAGGTATCCGTTCTTTTCGAATCCGCAAGCGATGCCCACTCCTCGGCCTGAGGCCGGTTTGGTCTGGCCCCAGCCGAAAGCTTTCGCCGCCGCATTCAGAACGGCTCGCATCCTCTCGTCCTTGATGTTCTTGAGTCGAAACGCCAGCGGGTCCAGGTTGAGTGCGTGCGCTAACTCATCGATGTGAGTCTCGCGGGCAAAGTGATTCGCGGTCGCAGCCAGGCCGCGATACGAACCCTGTCGCAAAGGCGAGTTCGCAGAATGAAACTGAATGTCGCTATTGGGAATGTCATACTTGATCTGAATGCCTGAAGCGCCTGAGTTGTAGTTATGAAACTCCCATGCCGTGATCGTTCCGTCATTCCTGACGCCACTTTTGATATCGATGACTCCGGCGGGCCGAAAATACGCCCAGGTGAATTCTTCTTCGCGGGTCCAGACGAGCTTGACTGGCTTTCCGGCAGCGCGCGCCAGGCGCGCCGCTTCAATTGCGCACTCACCAGTATGTTTGCCGCCGTAACCAGAACCCGTATCCGGAACGATCACGCGAACTTTGTCTTCAGACAAATGAAAAGCTTCGGCTAACTCGGTGCGGACTCCAAATGGACGTTGTGTGCCGGTCCAGACGGTGAGCTTATCGCTGTTCCATTCAGCGACTGCGGCCCGCGGTTCGAGGGGAGCATGTGCGATGTAGGCAACGGTGTAGGTTTGTTCGAGCTTCTTGTCGGCCGCTGCCAGGCCATCTGCTATAGAACCCTGCGGGCGAGTACCACCTGCGCCACCTTCCCCGCCTCCACGTCTTTCGGTCGGAGGTTTTCGCAAAAGATCGAATAATTCAGTGTTTGAAGGCTGACCCGGCGATTTCCAATCGACCGCAATTGCACCGGCGGCCCGGCCGGTAGTTTGCTGATCAGGCGCGACAACGCCAATAAAGTTACCGTCATGCACAACCTTAACGCCTGGCATTGCTTCGGCAGCCTTGGTATCAGAAGTAACGAGCGTCGAATTAAAGGTTGCCGGGCGCACAACCTTTCCATAGAGCATCCCGTCGCGAGTGAGGTCAGAAGTATATTGGTGCTTTCCGGTGACGAAGTCCCGGGCGTCAACCTTGGTGGCAGAGGTGCCGGCAATCGTCCAGTCCTTCGGCTGCGTGGTGGCGATGTTTTCAGGAATGACCTTGACCAGCTTTCGGCCTTTCGCGACTTCGGCGAGTGACAGCGACTTTGATTTGTCATGATTGACGAATCGTGCGTCGACGATTTTCACCGAGCCGGCCTCGACACCTAATTGCATCGCGGCCAGATCGATCAGCACTTCACGCGCTGCCGCGGCGGCCTTGCGCAGTTGCGGCGCCATCGTCGGTGTGGTGCGGCTGCCGAATGTGCCCATGTCGAAAGGCGTGAGATCCGTGTCGCCCATGACTAGATGAACAGTCGAGATTGGAACGTGTAATTCTTCGGCCACGGCCTGAGCCAGGGAAGTACGGATGTTCTGGCCCATTTCGACCTTGCCCGTAAAGACCGTCACGCCGCCGTCCTCGTCGATGTGAATCCACGCGCCAATATCGTCGGGTACCTGTTCGCGCCCACCGCCGCGGCCGGATTCGCCCTGGCCGCGTTGTTGTGCGAAAGCGCGGCTGAGGGGAACTATGAAGACGATTCCCGCGCCAAGTGCCTTAATGAAATCGCGACGATCGAAATGAAACTTGTAACCGGGAGACTCGAAGAGTTCGTAACGCTCTGTCTCGATGGCCTGAATTTCGTCGAGCTCGTCGTTCATTTCGACACCTCCTGCGCTGATGCGATTTGAATGGCATCGATGATTCGTTGATAGGTGCCGCAGCGGCAGATATTTCCGTTCATTCCGGTAATAATCTCATCTTTGTTTGGTCGTGGGTTTTTGGAGAGCAGCGCCGCGCCCGACATGATCATTCCTGAGGTGCAGTAAGCGCATTGCATCGCGTCGGCTTTGATGAACGCGTCCTGTAAAGGGTGCAGCCTGCCATCTTTCTCCAGGCCTTCGATAGTAGTAATCGCTTTACCGGCGGCGCGGCCGACCTGAGTGATGCACGAACGGGTCGCCTGACCATCCAGAAGCACGGTACAGGCGCCGCATTGTCCCTCGCCACAGCCGTACTTGCTTCCCGTCAGCTTGAGATCGTTGCGCAGCACGCTGAGCAGGCTCGTGGATGAATCAACATCGGTGGTCAGCTTCTTGCCGTTGACGTTAAGCGTGGTGACTCTGCCCATAAGAACCTCCGGAGTTTCGATTTTCGCTAACCGCGATTGGTTGGAGGCTAAGTATAACGCCGACTTTAGGTGTGTCGTTAATCTCGGGGCATTAGCCCGACTGTTAGGGAGGGCTCCGAAGTGCATTAATCAAGCTTTCCTTAACGGTCGGGCTAGTGCCCCGCGCCGAGTCCCGATCGATAGCAACATACAATTACTCCAGTACGACTGGATCTCCTCTCTTCACTATTTGCGTTTGACGATTTACTATTTAGCCGAAATCTTCAGTTGTTTCCCCTGCGCCGGAGCGCTGAGCTATTTTCGATTCGTCCGCTGCGCGGACTCAAACACTTGTGCGTCAAAGCTGACTCATGAAACGAAATCGCATCTTCAATTCCGCGGCCGCCGTCCTCTTCCTGGTCCTTTCAGCATTAGCTTCATCCGCGCAGGTCCAGACGACCCAGCAGCAGCGCGAACTCGCCAACTACATCAAGAGCCACTACACCAAGCACGAAGTAATGATCCCGATGCGTGACGGCGTCAAACTCTTCACCCAGATTTATGAACCGAAGGACACTAAGCAAAAGTATCCTATGATGTTCGACCGCACGTGCGACAGCGTGGCGCCTTACGGACCGGACAAGTTACGGCCCAACGAACCCACAAAGATCTCCTATGTGATGCCCGGCATCGTGCACACGTTCAAGAAAGGCCACCGCATAATGGTGCAGATCCAGAGCACCTGGTTCCCCCTAGTCGCGCGCAACCCGCAAAAATTTATGACCAACTATAAGCAGAGCACCGACGCGGATTTTCAGAAAGCGACTGAGCGCGTCTATCATTCGGCCGCATATCCGTCGCGAGTGGTACTGCCCGTGTGGAACAGATGATCGACAGAAGTGAGGTCAGTACCGGTAGCGATAGCGACCGGGTCACACCTCGACAACACTCAAGTTTGGTAGATAAGAACCCGGTCGCTACCGCTCCCGGTACTGACCTCAAGGAGAACTCCGTGCGCCAATACCGTTTTCAAATTCACAGTTTCACTCTCGTCATTGTTCTCGCTTTCATAAACTTCAACGCGACCGCGCAGACTCAACTCTCTGCGGACCTGACAGAAAAAATCGACAAAGTCGCTAACGATACTCTGGCAAAAACCGGAGTGCCCAGCGCTTCTATAGCAATCGTGAAGGATGGACAGATCGTTTACACGAAGGCTTACGGCGATGCGCGACTTGATCCGAAAACGCCGGCCACGCCACAGATGCGTTACAGCATCGGCTCGATCAGTAAGCAGTTCACGGCCTTTGCAATTCTTCTTTTGCAAGAGCAGGGCAAGCTTTCACTGGATGATAAGGTCGCGAAGTTCATTCCCGATCTGACGCGGGCCAATGAAGTGACGATTCGGCAGTTGCTGTCGCACACCTCGGGCTACCAGGATTTCTGGCCGCAGGATTATGTAATGCCGATGATGATGCAGCCCACAACGGCACAGAAGATCCTCGACATTTGGGCGCGCAAGCCTCTGGATTTCGATCCGGGAACGAAGTGGCAATACAGCAACACGAACTATGTCATCGCCGGTGTGATTATTGAGAAGGTCGCGCGCATGCCGCTGCTCCGGTTTCTTCAGGAGAAGGTGTTCACGCCGCTCGGGATGACCAGCGTGAGCGATACCGATCAGGCAAAACTCGGCGACACGGATCCGGCTGGTTATTTGCGCTATGCCCTGGGACCGCTGCGTCCGGCTCCGAAGGAAGGCAAAGGTTGGATGTTCGCAGCCGGTGAATTGGCGATGCCCGCGGCGGACCTGGCGAAGTGGGACATTTCGATCATGGATCAAAAGTTGTTAAAGCCCGCGTCCTATCGCGAGTTTAGCAAAGAAGTCCTGCTCAATAATGGACTCGGCACGCATTACGGTCTGGGTGTCGACGTGAATTCCCAAGCAGGGCATCGCGCGCTGTCACACGGCGGCGAAGTGTCCGGCTTCACGGCGCAGAACACAGTCTTCCCTGATGACCGCGCGGCAGTAGTCGTGCTCACCAATCAGGATGCAGCCAGCGCGTCCGGCGCCATCGCCAGTGGAATCGCTCCTCTGTTGTTCGCCACGAATGATCCCCAGACGTCGGCAAAACTTGAGCAGGCGAAAAGGATCTTCGAAGGTTTGCAACATGGCACGATCGATCGTTCGCTGTTCACTGACAATGCCAACAGCTACTTCAGCGAGCCGGCCTTGAAAGACTTTGCCTCGGGCCTCGGACCTTTGGGCGCACCTCAGTCATTCGTGCAGTCGTCTCAGGGTCTGCGTGGCGGGATGACTCTGCGCGTGTACGTGATC
>JAWWPL010000210.1:0-15280 GCA_033850605.1 Blastocatellia bacterium
CCCTTCTGCCCGCCAACGATCCGACTTTGTTATTTACCAACGCGGGTATGAATCAATTCAAAGATGTCTTTCTCGGCGTCGAAAAGCGCGAGTACGTGCGCGCAACTTCTTCGCAAAAATGCCTGCGCGCCGGCGGCAAACACAACGATCTCGACGAAGTCGGAAAGACTGCCCGGCATCAGACCTTCTTCGAGATGCTGGGAAATTTTTCCTTCGGCGACTACTTCAAAGAAGACGCCATCAAGTACGCGTGGGACTTTCTGGTGAATGAACTGAAGATGGATCCGGAGCGTCTGTGGTTCACAGTTTTCGCCGGCGACGAAGACGTTCCGGCGGACGACCAAGCCGCTGCGCTGTGGGAAAAAGTGGGCGCGCGGCCAGAGCGAATTCTGCGTTTCGGGCGCCAGGATAATTTCTGGCAGATGGCCGAGACTGGACCCTGCGGTCCCAACTCAGAGATCAGTTATTACCTCGGCGAGCATCCGGAAGATCCGAACTTTAATCGCGCCGATCTGGTCAACGGCCCCGGCGATACGACCATGGAAATCTGGAACCTGGTCTTCATGCAATACAACCGGGTAGAAGTAGGACCAGGCGAATACAAACTTGAACCATTGCCGAAGCCTTCGGTTGATACCGGGCTGGGACTTGAACGCACCGCTGTAATTTTGCAGGGCAAGTTCTCGAACTACGATACGGATCTGATTCGACCGATCGTCGAGTTCACCGCACAACTCGCTAAGCGCAAATACGAACCGGAAACGCAGGACGGCTTTGCCATGCGGGTGATTGCGGATCATGCACGCGCGACGGCATTCTCAATCACCGATGGAATTCTGCCTGGGAATGAAGGGCGGAATTACGTTTTAAGAAAGATCATGCGGCGGGCGATCTATCAGGGGCGGCACGTCCTCTTGGCCCACGCCGCGTGGCATGAAGGGTTGTTCTTCAACCAAGTAGTGAACTTCGTCATCGATCAGATGAAAGATGCTTACCCTGAGCTTGAGGCCCAACGGGAGTTTATTGTTCGCATGGTCGTTCTTGAGGAGCAACGGTTTGCGACTGCGTTAACCGTTGGATAACAAAAGATTGATATTTTCCACGCTAGTCGGCGAAACAAAAAAGCCCTATTCGAAGGAACAAGCGACGATGGAATCCTCACAACAGAAGAGTGGAAGGAACTTGCGAAGCTTTACGATACATTTGGTACTCCGCGCGACTTGATCATGGTGAGTCTCGAGGAGCATGGATTACCGATCAGCGAGAATCAATTTGAAGAGTCGTTTGACACGGCATTACAGGAAATTCAAGGTCATGTTGACCATAAGGGCGGCGGCGATCGTGCCGTCTTGCGGGATCCTGTCCATTCCAAGGTTCTTTTCCGTGTTGGAAAATCCGAGTTCGCAGGTTATGAGGGGGTTCGGTTGGAAGGCTCGCGCGTTCGGGCATTGATTCGTGCTTATGGAGAAGTCGATGAACTGCTCGAAGGCACGGAAGGCGAAGTCATCCTTGATCGAACTCCGTTCTATGCCGAGAGCGGAGGGCAGGTCGGGGATGTTGGTCGCCTCATTAACCCGGTCGCTACCGCTCCCGGTACTGACCTCATTGCGCCGGTCCGTGGTGATCTCAAGCAGCCGGGCCGGACTGACCTCATCGCAACGGTCATTGATACTTACTCACCGGCTCAGGGTTTGATCGTCCATAGGGTCAAGATTGAAAAAGGAAATTTGAAAGTCGGCGACGTGGTCACGGCTGAAGTTGATGTTGAAAAGCGCGATGCCACGCGCCGCAATCATACGGCGACGCACCTGATGCATGCGGCGCTGCGTGAAGTGCTGGGCACGCACGTCAAACAGGCCGGCTCAGTAGTCGCGCCGAACTATCTGCGTTTTGACTTTAGTCATTATCAGCCGCTGACCCAGAGTGAGATCGAAGAGATCGAGCGGCTGGTGAACTATCACATTCTGCGCAACGAACCCGTGCAAACTGACGAGATGTCGATCGAAGAGGCAATGCGTTCGGGCGCGATGGCCCTGTTTGGCGAGAAGTATGGCGAAAAAGTGCGCGTGCTTTCCATCAAGGGCGCGGAAGATATTTTCTCGAAGGAACTCTGCGGCGGTACGCACGTGCGCGCGACCGGCGACATTGGCGTGTTCAAGATCACCAGTGATGAATCGATCGCGTCGGGCGTGCGTCGCATACGCGCCGTGACCGGCGTCGACGCTTACGAACGTTTTCGCGAAGACGAAGAAATTATCGGGCAGGTCACGAGCAACTTGCGAACCTCTCGCGCTGAATTGCCGGCCATGATTGGAAAACTTCAGGACGACTTGAAGAAGGCCCGGCGCGAGGCCGACGAACTGCGTTTAAAGATTGCCACCGGCGCCGCCGGCTCCTCCGCCTCGAATGGCGACGATGCTCGGGAAGTGAATGGCGTGCGGGTTCTCGCTCGCGAAGCCAGCGGTCTGGACTCTGCCGGCGTACGCCAACTTTCTGACACGCTGCTCGCGCGGATCAAATCAGGAGTAGTCGTGATCGGACGCAGCACGGACGGTAAGGCTTCGCTGATCGTGCGCACCTCTGACGATCTCACAAAGAAGATTCCCGCCGGCCAGGTCATCAAAGAACTCGCGCCGATTATTGGAGGCAAGGGCGGTGGCAAGCCCGACATGGCCGAAGGCGGCGGCAACCAACCCGAGAAACTCGCCGAAGCTCTCGCGGCGAGTTATGGCGTGATTGAGCGGATGCTCAGTTGAAACATCCAAGGATTACGCAGATTACACAGACTAGAAATAAATACAGGGTGACACTGAGGACGAACCAATAACACACCCTACCTGACTACCCGAATAATCTCGTCCTTCTCATTCCTTAATCTTAATCTGCGCAATCTGTGGATCCGTTCCTCGGAACTCCAAACTAAATCAACACTACTTCACTTCGCTGATCAGCACCGCATCTCTCAACAAAATCCCGCGCGAGCACGCGAGTTGTTTACCATCGTGGGAATAGGCAAACCCGAGCATTAAGCTATCTTTGAAGTCAGTGATCTGTTTGGGCGCGCTTCCGTCGAGCGGCTGACCCCAAATATTAGTCACGTTGTTGGCATTAATCGTGTAGAGCAGCAGATTTCCATCAGTGGACCAGTGCAGGGTCGTAGTTATGGTGCCGCTTCCCTGAATGGAAAAGGTCTTGCTGGGTTCACCGCCATCGATCGAAATGATTCCAAGTCGATTGGCCGGCGCAAATCCATCTTCTGAATCTGGGTAAAGATAAGCAACAAACTTATTGTCCGGCGAGACAGCCGGCATCGCCGCAGCCTTGCCTGAGAGCTGAATGGGCTTGCCACCATCGATCGAAACCTTTCCCAGCGTCCACTTCGCGGCTCCTTGCGCGGCATAGATCACCCACTTACTGTCCGCGGAAATGGTGGGAAACGCGTCCGCGGGTCCTGGCGTCAGGGGCTGTGGGTTACTGCCATCAAGATTCATTCGCCAAATCTTTTTCAATCCATCACGAGTAGAGATAAAAACAATGTAACGACCATCCGGGGACACGGTGGGGGTCTGGTTCTGCCCCACGTTGGCAGTCAATTGGTGGCGATTGCTGCCATCCGGATCCATCACCCAGACATCCGCGTTCCCGCTCTCGGTCGTAATGAAGGCAATCCGACCGTCGGGCGTCCATGAGAGTCCATTGCCGAAAGACGAGAAGAACCCCACGTTGCCGGTAGGCAACTGGACTGCTCGCCTGGCGTCGGCTTCCGGCGCGACCCAAATGTTAACCAGTCCGCTGCTCTGGATTGTGGCCAGTTGGCTGCCGTCTGCGGTTACACCAAGGGAGCGATATGAATTAAGGTCATGAGTAATTTCTCGACTTTCCCCGCCGGGATATGAAACGAACCAGACTTGCGCGGAAGGAATACTCTCTCCGGCAATGACCAGCAGCCCGCTCATGTCCGGCAACCACTGAACCCGCCCTGAAAACGGAAACGGTTTAGCAGTCAGAACTTTTTCTTTGCCGTCCGCCACTTGAAAAGAAACAACCTGGCTGCTCGAACTGGCAGCGAATTGTTTTCCGGCCGTGTTGCTTACGGTCGCGGCGATCAACTGGTCATCGGGTGACCATGACGGTCCAGTGAAAAAGATCGGCGAGAAGCGCTCGGGAGCTTTTTTGGTCGCTAGTGTTCGCTCGCTGGTGCCGTCACTATTTACAATTACCAAAGAACTTTCGCCCTGGTTCGGAAAGTTACCGCGCACCAGGACCATCCGTTTTCCGTCGGAGGAAAAATTGACCGGCCCGTCGATACCTTCCAGGATCTTTTGCGAAGTCCCCCCGAGAATCGGAATACGATAGAGCGTGCCCCGATCCAGATTGGCCTTGACGGCATAGTAAAGATTCTGGCCGTCGGGAGAGATGGTAGTGCCGAACAGACCAATCGGCGCCGGAGGCACAATCATTTTGTCGTTGGCCGTGCTGACCTGACGAATCCAAATGCTTTGTTTCCCGCCGTCGCTGAGCGAATAGACAATGTATTTGCCGTCAGGAGAAATCGTAGCGTCGATCGCTTTGCCTGAATTGGTCAGCCGCGAGATTTTTATCGACTGAAAATGAGCTGGAGTTCGCCTGAGCAATCTGGTCAGGCCGAAAACTCCCGCCGCTATGATTACGAAGACCGCGACAAAGGCAAGGACAGCGCCGGTTTTGTGCCGCTTGATTTCAATGCTGAGCGACTCAGTGATGCTTGAAATAGCATTCTTGATCTCGGTGGTTTGCGGCGCCGGGCCGGCCGCGGGAGCCGGGCTGGTGTTCGAGCCCGCGAGTGATGTTCGATCAGAAGGTGTCGACCGCTCGAGCTGAGCCTGGAAATCAAGTTCCTGTTTCAACGACCTGAGATCGATCAGCAAGTCCTTAACCACCTGATAGCGCTCTTCACGATCTTTGCGCAGTGTCTTGTTCACAATGCGCAAGAGTTCGGCGGGCGCTTTCGGCGCGAAATGTGAAAGTGGCTGCGGCTCGGTCTTCAAAATCGACGCGAGGATGTCACTGGGTGTTTCGCCTTCGAAGGGCTTTCGATGTGCGACCATCTCGTAGATCACCGCGCCCAGGCTGAATACATCCGAGCGCGCGTCGACGTCTTTGCCGCGGGCTTGCTCCGGCGACATGTAGCCGGCAGTTCCAATGACCACGCCCGAACCCGTGCGCACCTGGCGGGTGGGCGCTTCGGCGGCAATCGTTGATGGCGAATGCTCAGCCAGTTTTGCGAGACCAAAATCCAGAACCTTCACATATCCGTCCGGCCGCAGCATGATATTTTCCGGCTTGATGTCGCGATGAACAATCCCGACTTTATGCGCCGCCGCCAGCGCGTCGGCAATTTGGATCGCGATATTCAGTGATTCGCCAAGACTGAGCGCTGACTGTGCCAGACGCTGTCTCAGTGTTTTTCCCTCGACAAATTCTGTCGCAATTGCCTGAGTCGATTTTGCTTTCAGAATTTCATAAATCGTAATGATGTTGGGATGGTTGAGGGCAGACGCAGCGCGCGCTTCCTGCTCAAACCGGCGCAAGCGATCGTCGTCTTTCGTTAATGCAGCGGGCAACAGTTTCAAAGCAACCTTGCGGCTCAGCCTGCGATCCTGCGCCAGATAGACTTCGCCCATCCCGCCCCGGCTGATGAAGGAAATGATTTCGTACGAACCCAGGGCCTGTCCCGGCTTCAATTCTGATTTCTCATCCACGATTAACTCCGCAGCTTGCTGGTACGCCGGCGCGTCAATAAAACTGCCGTCCTTTTCGTGCGCGGCGACGAGTGATTCAACTTCTTTGCGCAGGACCGCATCACCGCCGCACGCCCTGGCGATAAACGCGGAACGCTCGACCGGCTGATACTGAATAGCCGAAGTGAAAATCTCTTTAACTTGCAGCCAACGTTCAGGTGTCATGATGAGTGTCGCGCGAGATGGTAGTCGCACCGCCTCGCTTCGATCCTTCGTGCTCTTGTTATCAGGTCCGCAGAACGATCCACGAAATCACACGAACTCACGACAAAAAGGACCCCCATTTTGTGTATTTCGTGGATCGTTTTCGACCATCGCAATATCAAAAAACTCGATGCCCTATATATGAACGCGTGGCCGTGGGCTGGACTCCCTCACTTTATTCCAGTTTCCGCCGCAACCACGCCCGGGCCATCTTCCAGTCGCGCTCGACCGTCGCATGACCAATGCTGAGCACTTCCGCGGTTTCTTCGATAGAGAGACCGCCAAAGAACTTCAGTTCAACGATTTGGCTTTGCTGAAGATCGATTTTGGCTAACTCCTCTAAAGCCTCGTTCAGCGCCAGGAGATCCATGGCCGGCTCTTTGGCCAGTTGTGCGGCGCTCGTGATTGATAGTCTTTGCTGGTTTGATCCGCCGCGTTTCTCAGCCTGATGCTGGCGCGCATGATCGACCAGGATGCGTCGCATCAGTTGTGCTGCAACGCCGTAAAACTGGGCCCGATTCTGCCAGCGTGCGTTTCTTTGGTCGACCAGCTTCAGATAAGCCTCGTTGACCAGCGCGGTTGGTTGCAGGGTATGTCCCTGCCGTTCGCGACGCAGATAGTTGGTGGCCAGCCGGCGCAGTTCGCTATACACCAGCGGCATCAATTTCTCGAGAGCCTCCTGGTCGCCGGTGCCCCAATCGACAAGTAACTGGGTAACGCTTTCGGGTGGCTCCATCCTGGCCTTCCGGTTTGAAATGAATACTCGAGGTGGCTTTCCCTCGCCTGCTGGTAACGGGCAACGGGCGAGTCGCCGGCGAAACAATCGAACTTGCGAACCCGCGATGGTAGTGCGGCGAGATTCTACAACAAATATTTTTGCTCGGTGAGGGATTTTGAACACAGCCTCCGCGTTAACCATTGGAGAACAAAACGTGGTGAAGCAGTAGAAAAACCACCGATTAAGGCCGCAGGTCGCTTCAACCGCCGCCACTTAATTTCGCAGAAGGAGAAGGACGATGAAAAGGCAAGCTTACACAGTTATCGCGTTGGTGGTGCTGATTGGTTCAATGGCACTGGCGGCTCAGGCGCAATCCGTTGGTCGCACCATGTTTGCGAATATTCCATTCGATTTCAGCGTCGGAAACAAGAAATTGCCGGCCGACGAGTACTCGATAGTACAAGTCAACCCAGCCTCAGATCGGGCAGTGCTCCAACTCAAGAGCAAGGACGGGAAGACCAGCGCCATGGTGCAAATGAGCGCGACCATAGGCCGGGCTGAACAAACTGCGAGGTTGGTCTTTAATCGGTACGGTGACAATTATTTCTTCGCGCAGGCTTGGATCGACGGAGACGGAAACGGATTGCAAGCGCCGACGCCTCGATCTGAGCGTGCAATCGTTAGCGAGGTTGCGGGAGCTAAGGCACACGCGGAAGTAATTTCCCTGGCGCGCCGATAGCGCGAATGATTTAACGAAAGTTCGCCTATGGCGAACCATCAGCAGCAGAAAGGAATAGAGAACTCCGCTGCAAGCGGAGACGAACAACGGCCCGAGGCATCAGCTTCGGGCCGTTGTTTTTTTTACGAAAACCAGAGAAGTCAACGAGCGGCTCTGCCGCTTGATGTGCGGAAAGGCTTCGCCTTTCCGGTCCAACCTGCGACTAACGGGGAGGCTACGCCTCTCCCCGAGGCGTAGCCTCGATCATATCAATAATAGAGTCGACGGTAAGGCGGAGCCTTACCGCACATCAGGCGGCACAGCCGCCAGCTGGTCAGCACTCACATTCGGCGAGCGCACATGCTCGGGCCGCACGCCGAGACCGATCAGGCGCGCAGGTATTCTCCTCAGCACCGGAAAGCGCTTGAAGATTTTCAGAAACCACGGCGCGACAACTGGCCGCGAGCTACCCAGCACACGACCCAGGACGTTGTCCTGCACGAATACCTGGCCTCTTTGAGTCAGCCGCGTCGGCAGTTCCCGCCGCCACTGCACCTTTTGTAAGTGACTCGGCGAGACCCAGCCTTCCGAGAGTGGCTGCCACAGAATATTTGCCGCTGCTACCGCATCCTGAATCGCGAGATTGATTCCAATGCCTCCGACCGGAGACATGGCGTGCGCGGCGTCACCGATGCAGAGCAATCCCGGCCGGTACCATTGACGCAGACGATCGACTAGTACCGTCAGCAACTTGATCTCATTCCAATCGCGAATCTCCTTAATGCGGTCCCCCAGGAAAGGAGCGAGACTGAGAATGTCCTCGCGAAACTTTTCCAAACCTCGCTGTTTGATTTCTTCCAGCGCGCCCTTGCGAATGATATAGCCGCACTGCCAATAAGTATCGCGATTGATCATTACCATGATCTTGCCGTTGGCGAAGCGCCCTAAAGCTTGACTCTGATCGTCCGGTTTACGTGGCAGACGGAACCACAGGACATCAATCGGCGCGCCCAGATGTTCCACCTCCAGGCCCGAGGCGGCGCGGATAACCGAACTCCGGCCATCGGCGCCAACGATCAGATCGGCGCGAATCTCCAGAGGGCCGTCAGGTGTTTCGGCTTTCACGCCGCAGACCTGGCTGCCTGCTTCGATCAGTCCGGTGACTTCGGTATTGGTCATTAACCGGAAAGCCTGATAGCGCTCGGCCTGTTCGACCAGAAAATTCAAAAAGTCCCATTGCGGCATGAAAGCGAGGAACTTGCACTTCGTCGGCAAATGCGAGAAGTCCGCGAGTGTGATGGTGTCGTCGCCAATCTGACCCGTGATCTGCGGCAGTTCCTGATGTGGGCGCTTGAGAAAATCCTCCAGCAGGCCGAGTTCGTGCATTACTTCGAGCGTGGAAGGATGAATCGTATCGCCACGAAAGTCGCGCAGGAAATCCGCGTGCTTCTCAAGCACGATAACCTCGACACCGGCGCGGGCCAGCAGAAAGCCGAGCATCATCCCGGCCGGGCCACCGCCGGCAATGCAGCAACGGGTCCGGATTGTGGTCGTAGTAGACAGGGTCATGGAGGTTTTAGACGGTAGCGACCCTCACGAAAAGCGTCAAGAGCGAGGGTGGGGATCGGAGCGCGGACATCCTGTCCGCCAGCGTGCGCAGCACGCGCAGCCTAAGCCCATCACAATCGACGCATTGTTCGCGCTTCGCGCTCAGGCGGACAGGATATCCGCGCTCCAATCCTTTCCAGCGCGTTGATTTTTGGGCGAAAGAAACCTAAATTCTCTCGGTGACGTAGTAACAGCGTACCAACGCTTTCTTAGAAGACGACGCGTTCGTCGTCTTCCTCAGCCCGAAAAGTTTGCCGAATCACAAATTTCAAAACCAGGAGATAGCATGAGCAATTCATTCAAGGCTTTCGTAGCCTGTATCCTCGTCATGGCCTTCAGTGTCCTGGCGACCTTTGGTCAGTCTTCACATTTCGACGTCAACAACATGGACCCAAAGGCGGCCGCGTGCACCGATTTCTATCAATACGCAAACGGTGGCTGGCTGGCGGCGAATCCTATTCCGCCCGCCTACTCCGCCTGGGGCGTCGCCAACATTCTTAACGAAAAGAATCGCGACGTACTACACGAGATTCTCGAAGCCGCTGCCAAAAATTCGCAAGCGCGCAAAGGCAGCAACGAGCAGAAGGTTGGTGACTATTTCGCCAGTTGTATGGATGAGGCGAAGATTGAGGCCGCGGGCCTGACGCCAATGCAAGCTGAACTCGACCTGGTGGCCGCGGTTCGCGATCAGAAATCGTTGCAGGCCGAAATTGCTCACCTGCACGCGATGGGATATAACGCGCTTTTCAGTTCCGGCTCGAACCAGGATTTCAAGAACAGCGCTGAAGTCATCGTGGGGATTTTTCAGGGAGGGCTTGGTCTCCCCAATCGTGACTATTACTTCAAGGACGACGATCGGTCCAAATTAATCCGGGATGAGTACGTCAAGCACGTCGCCAAAATGTTCGAATTGATAGGCGATGACGCGGCCAAAGCGGCGAGCGAAGCGCAGGCCGTGATGACCCTGGAAACCAAGCTGGCCGAGTCTTCAAAGCCGCCGGTTGAGTTGCGCGACCCCGAAAAGATTTATCACCGGATGCCTTTGACGTCCGTCAAAGACGTGGCGCCGACATTTGACTGGGTCACGTATTTTCAACGAGTGGGCCAGGTGAAAGCGGACGTCAACGTGGCCACTCCGGACTTCTTCAAAGCGATGGACGTGCAGTTGACCGCGACGCCGATTAACGACTGGCAGACGTATCTCCGTTGGCACCTCATTAACCGGGCGGCCTCGGGTTTGTCGTCGAAATTCGTGGACGAAGACTTTCATTTCAAAGGAACTATTCTTTCAGGCGCCAAAGAGAACCTGCCTCGTTGGAAGCGCTGCGTGGCTGCTACTGACGGCGCGATGGGTGAAGCGGTCGGCGAAGTTTATGTACAGAAAGCGTTCCCGCCCGAGGCCAAGGCCCGCGCGCTGGCGATGGTTCGCAACCTGGAAGCGGCGCTAAAAAGCGATATCAGCACGCTGAGTTGGATGGGACCAGACACTCGCAAACGGGCCATCGTCAAACTCGACGCCTTCTTGAACAAGATCGGCTATCCCGACAAATGGCGCGACTATTCGGCGCTTTCGATCGATCGCAATTCGTATCAGACCAATCGTTTCCGCGTCGGTGCTTTCAACGAGCGGCGCGATTGGAATAAGGTCGGCAAGCCGGTAGACCGTACTGAGTGGGGCATGTCGCCGCCGACCGTCAACGCCTATTACAATCCCCAAATCAACGAAATAGTTTTTCCGGCCGGCATTCTGCAACCGCCGTTTTTTGATGCGGGGGCAGACGACGCGCTTAACTATGGCGGCATGGGATCGGTGATTGGTCACGAGATGACCCACGGCTTTGACGATCAAGGGGCGAAGTTTGATCCAACCGGCAACCTGGTCAACTGGTGGAGCGAGGCCGACCTGAAAGCCTTCAAAGAGAAGGCACAGTGCATCATCGATCAGTTTAGCGGCTTTGAAGTCGCGCCGGGCTTGAACCACAAAGGCGAGCTGGTGGTGGGTGAATCGATCGCCGACTTGGGCGGTTTAGTGATCGCGTATGCCGCATTTCAAAAATCGATGGAAGGTAAACCGCGTCCCGCGAACATAGACGGATTCACGCCTGAGCAGCGGTTCTTTCTCGGGTATGCGCGCGGGTGGACCACCAACATGCGACCGGAAATCGCCCGGATGCTGACGCTGGGAGATCCACATCCGCTGCCGAAGTTCCGCGTCAATGGTCCGCTCTCAAACATGCCGCAGTTCGCCGCCGCTTTCCAGTGCAAAGAGGGCGACAAGATGGTGCGGCCGGAAAAGGATCGTTGCGTGATCTGGTAAACAGATCGTGGCGTTTCTCAGCGCCTTACGTTTTGTCTTTGCGCCTTTGCGAGAGCCAGATACGTTTCTCGCAAAGGCGCAAAGGCGATCGGAAGGCGCAAAGCTACAAAAACACTAGATGAATCGAATTTACACTGGTAGCGCGGGTCGGACACTCGCGCTTTCGTTTTTCGCGATCGCTTTTCTGTCCACTTCGTGCGCACGGACGAAGCCCAAACCTCAAATCGACGCCAACGCCTATGCGAAAGAGATCGAACAATGGCATGCGGAGCGTTTGGCTGGACTTAAGAGCGAAGACGGATGGCTTACGCTGGTGGGACTGTTCTGGCTGAAAGAAGGTGAAAACAGAATTGGCAGCGATAAGTCGAACGACATCATCCTGACGAAAGAGCAAATCGGCACGCAGAGCGGTGTCTTTATTCTGAAGAACGGCGCAGTTCAATTCGAGGCTCGGCCAAGATCCGGTTTCACCGTTGCGGGCCAACCCGTCACTCAGCTCGAACTAAAATCCGATGAAGATGGATCGCCCACCGTCTTGCAGTCAGGTTCGCTCACTTTCCAGATCATCAAACGCGGCGAAAAGCTTGGACTACGCGTCAAGGACAAACAGAATCCAGACCGGGTAAATTTCCAGGGCACACAGTTTTATCCAACGGACTTGAAATGGCGCATCGAGGCTGAGTTCGTGCCTTACAATCCACCGAAGGCAGTTCCGATCACGAACGTCCTCGGCATGGAGAGCGGCGAAACATCTCCGGGCGCGGTTAAGTTTTCAGTTGATGGTAACTCTTACCAGCTGGATGCAATTACTGAAAAGGGCGAGACAAAGTACTTCATGATCATCGCCGATAAGACCAGCGGCAAGGAAACCTATCCGGCGGGACGGTACCTTTATGTCGATCCGCCTGACGCTTCAGGCCGAATGATCATTGATTTCAACAAAGCCTACAGTCCGCCCTGTGCCTTCACCAAGTTTGCCACCTGTCCGTTGCCGCCGCGGCAGAATCGTCTGCCATTTGCGATTGATGCGGGCGAGAAATACATCGGGCATCCGAAGTAACCTTTAAGAGGTCGCCGGTCACTCCCGATCTATTTCAGTATTTCAAAATCGATCCACTGCGTAGCGGTGTTTTGTTTTTCCTTTGCCAACTTGTCCGTCACTATAACCTGCAAAACGTATTCGCCGGCCGCGGCTTTCAGGCTCAACGTGATGTTTCCGCCGGAACGCAGTCGCTTGAGATCCGGCTCAGGCCCCGCATCGTAAGGGGTAACTTTTCCTTCATAGGCGAGTTGCCCATCATGAAACAACTTCATCTGCGTCGTAAGTTGCGGACGCTTCGCCGCGCCCAATTTGGCATTATAGATGTAATAGGCATAGTACATTTCCATGCCGCTATGAAAACGGCGGAGGCCGGGACTAGCCTGTGCGGCGGCGGCATCGTCAGTCCCTGCCAAATTTGAATTCGCATCGACCGGCTGGTTTGTCTTCCGTGCATCAATGCCACTCGCGAAAATACCCGAGAGCGCCAGCCGCTCCTTGCTCAGATCAGGGACCTGAACAAACTGGCTCGCCGTCCCGACGCGCTGCGAGTCCGTGTCACGCACGGCAATTCGCAACTGGTAAGCTCCCGGTTTTTTGATGGGCACATTAACTGTATAGAACAGACCGTCACGCAGAGCGCTCTCGAAGGAGACATCACGGGTGCGGATCTTGTGTGTCCGTGACAGAGAGTCGATGACCTGTCCGTATGCACCGAAGGTGTAGGCCATTACCTCAATATCAGCCTCGCGCCAGCCGTCGGCCTGCTCCTTGAAAGTAAGATCGTGGCCATCGATGTGGAGTACCGAAGCTATGATTGAACCCTGGCGATCATCGTTTCCGAACAGTGACGTCAAACGCAGATGCACATCGCCGACCCCAAAAGGCGAGGCAAGCATTTCGTCAAGTTGCTTACCCGCAGCCCGCTGCTGCCGCGCTTCGGCATCCGGAATACCAAAAAAGCCACTGCGGGAACGTACCCGCGCGCCGGATCGATGTACTCGAACGACGATCTTATGAAAATTCGGCCGGCCGGTTTTTGGATCGAAGGTCGAATCGTCGGGACGATAGCCAATTAGGTAATAGCCAGCCTGATCATCGAGCACCCGCTGAAGACCCTTGTTGAGATCATTTTCGTTCTGGATCGCCAGTCCGCCAGTCAATCTCGCCAGGTACGCAAGCCCCGCCTGTGTGTCGACGAACTCCTGCCGCCGGTCGAGCAATTGACCTTCAATTCGATCCGGCGAGATGTCATTGACGTTGTCCTCGGCCGTGAGTGAAAGGGTCTGCAAACCGCGCGTGTCCATCGTGTAAATCACTACCGAGGCGCGGTTGGCTGCGTCGGTAAGTTTTTGAAGCGCTTCAAGGATCCGCGTGTTAGGAGTGGAACTTGGATTATCGCGGTCGCCCGGCTGGCTATTATCTCTTGATTGAAGCCGAAAGCCCTGTTTAATCCCGGTCAGAAGTTTGAAACCATCGGAAAGCAACACGACGCTTTTGCGACCCGGAAGCTTTTCCAATCCACGCACGACATAGTTGACCGCGCCCAGTGTGCCAACGGCAAAGGCCTCTTCGCGTAGTTGACCCAAGTCTTCCCGCTCCGATTCTGCTTTATCGCTTAACTCGCGAGCTACGGCGGCAGCACGTTCGGCGTTGGGATTGCCTCCCAAAGTGTTGGCCGCCGCGCCAATCGCATTCGGCTCTATTGGCGCGAACGCGGAGGCATGTCCCTGGCCCAGCGGATACCAGCGTACTTGATCGACGGCTGCGAGGAGTTGACGCTTATCATTTGTGAATTGCTGCAAAGCGCCAGCTCCGGCGCTGGTGCGAATGATAGCTACGAGATCGCCGGGTTGGATTTGTTCATTGATGTATTTAGTCAGCGTCCTCCGTACGAACGCAGTGCTGGTAAAGGAAAGAGCGAGATCGTCGACGACTAAAGCGATCGTCCGCCGTACCTGGTCAGGCCGCAAAGCGATTAGGGGGATTGGGCCGTTGATTTTAGCTGCAGCGTCAGGCTTAGCGGCGGGTGTTTCGGTGCTCCTGCCGGGTGGCTGCATGGCTATATAGGAGACATTGGTGACTTTTTGCACGCGGCCATCTTGAATGACCTCAAACTCGTCAGGGCGCAGATCGGTCATTTGTCTGCCGCTCTTGTCTGTCACCGAAGCGTCAATCTGTACCAGGTTTGTCGTAACGCGAACCACCTCGCTATCTTGAGGCTCGCGTTGTTGCGGAACTGGTTTTGGCTCCTGGCCCGGAGCCGATGTGAGCAAACAACCCGCTATCAGAATCAGAGCTTGATATCGTCCACTGAACTTACGTCGTTCAATTCGAGGCTTTTGTGTGAGTAATGCCATCTCGAAAGGTTTGCGGCAAACCGCCCGCCGTGCTTAATTCGACATCGCCCAGCGAACGGGTTATCCCTGAGCCAATCATATCACGGCCACTACATGCCAAAAGAGGTTCGTCAGGAGCAAGCGTCCGATGAATCACGGAACGGGGAGAATCAAACTTCTGCATAATCGTGGTTGTCCCAAGTGAATTGTAAAAAGTTGTAAATTCTTAACCCCGAAGATACCCAACCCCTTGCTGACATGCAGCAGCGCGTTACATAATGCGCGAAATTCTTCGATGAGGAGTGCCACTATGAATTCCCTGAAACGACTTTCCCTTTTTAGTCTTGCCGCTCTTTTCGCGATTGCGTGCGCCGCACCCTTTGTGTTGGCCCAGCAACCGCCACCGGTTCGTTTACCCCGCCCCAGCCAGAAGGCCAGCGTGATGCAGACCATCGGTGTCACCGACCTCACGATCACTTACAGCCGCCCGGGTGTAAAAGGAAGGACAATCTGGGGTGACCCACCGGCCAGCATGGCGGCGCGAGCCAAGGGCGAAG
>JAWWPL010000224.1:0-12609 GCA_033850605.1 Blastocatellia bacterium
TCCGCCCGACTGCGCGCCGGGAAAATGGGAGCCCGCGTTTTGCGCCTGGACGGCGAGGCTTTTCGCGAGGCTGTCGAAGCTGAGCCGGCGATCGCTTCTCAAGTCATACGGACCCTGGCGCAACGGCAACGCGTTCACGCACCGAATTAGTCGGCTCAGATCACGTCCCGCAAAGCTTCATGGAAAAAGGCAGGTTAATCGCGAGGGTTCTCGCCGGGTCCTGGCGCGCGTCGCCGGACCCGCTCGCAATCTCGCAGGCAGAGCTCGATCTAGTTACTCCGTTACTGCTCATGTCAGGCGCAGGAGCCTTGGCCTGGACGCGAGTGCAGAATTCAAACCTTCGGACGGCGCCGGCAGCTCAAGAATTGGAACGAGCCTATCGACTGCATGCGCTTCAGTCCGCGGTTCATGAGCGCAATATTCCAGACGCTCTGACCCTGCTCCGCTCCGCCGGTGTGGACCCAATTCTGGTAAAGGGTTGGGCGATCGCTCGCCTTTATCCCGATACGGGTCTACGTCCTTACGGTGATCTGGATTTGTGCGTAGAGCCGAAGCAATACCAAGCGGCCAGGAGTGCGCTTGAGAATCAGCCGAACAAACCCTATCAGTTTGATTTACACCGAGCCTTTAAGACCCTCGATCATAAATCGTGGGAAGAGCTGTACTCGCGTTCCAGCCTGGTGAAACTTAACGACGTTGAGGTGCGTGTTCTCTGTCCCGAAGATCAGCTGCGCGTGCTTTGCTTTCATTTTCTGCGGGAGGGAGCGTGGCGGCCACTGTGGCTATGTGATATTGCCGTCACGCTTGAAACCAGGTCAGCGAATTTTGATTGGGATCTTTTTGTGGACAAAAATGAACGCCGGCAAAAATGGTTTGCCTGCGCTATTGCCCTGGCGAATCTGCTCCTGAGCGCCAGCACAGAGGGTATTCCAGAAAGCCTCCGCGCCAAACAACCACCTACATGGCTTCTTCCGTCAGTGTTGAGAGAGTGGGAAGTGCGTTCGATGTCACATCGTCACGCCGCGCCGATGGGCGCCGCCTTGCGCGCGCCCGGTCAGACTTTGAGGCTCAGGAGTCTCACGGCCCATTGGCCAAATCCTATCGAAGCTACCATTGGGGTGAGCGGCCCATTCAACGAGATCCCCAGGCTCCCCTTTCAAATCGGTAACAGTGCCGTGCGCACAATCAAATTCATCCGTAAGTTGTTAAGAAGCTCGCGCTAGCCGCTCTCTCTAAATTGATCTTGACGACAGAGTTTCGCTGACATATTCTTTCGCAAATAAATAAGATCCAGTGCGCCAAATATTCACGGAGGGGTTTTCGCCTGCATGTCTAACGAACAGCTTGCCCCGAAGGCTCGGAAGAACAAACTAATCGTCAAGGAACTTCCCGGTGAAGTCCTCATCTACGACGAGGACAACCACAAGGCGCATTGCCTCAACGAGACGGCTGCGCTCGTCTGGAAGTTTTGTGACGGACGGACCAGCATTCCAAAGATGACGCGACTCCTGGAAAAAGAAATGAACGTCGCGGTGCCCCAGCAAATGGTATGGCTGGCGATAAAAGAACTCGAGGGATCGCGTCTGCTCGACATGTCCGCGACACAGCAAAGCTGGATCCCGCAGACTTCGCGACGAGCAGTGCTGCGCACAATAGGAATTGCCGCCGTCGCTCTGCCGCTAATAACGACAATCACGAATCCTACTGCGGCCGCGGCCGCCACTTGCGTACCGGGAGGCCAGCCTTGTTCGCCTCCGGGCTCGAATCCGGGCAACTGCTGTCCAGGGTTCGCTTGCAATGGAGCCGGGGTTTGTCAGGGTACTTAAGCAACATCGCAGCAGGGCGCTCTGGTATAGCGCCTCGACATACGAGTGAAGTCGAAGCTAGGCGAGTTTAGCGATTCAATCCTTTTCTTAAGCTCTCAACCCAAGCAGCGTTCTCTTCCATCGTCGGTCGAAACGCTTCGCGCGGCACCATCGTTTCAACGTACATATTGTCATCGGTGTTAATGACAGCGCCCGCGACCGCGGGGCCAAGTCGAGTTTCATCGCACACGAACCATGACCGCACATCATCAGCGCTCTTGATTCCTACTCTTTCGAGATCGGTTTTGGTCCGCGCATCACTCATTCGCTCAGTCATGCGATTAAGACCAATCGGCGCGCCGCTTCCAACTAAAATCAGATCTTTTCCATTCCCGGCGCCCTGCACGCGAAACACGGCGACATAGGGGAAGGTGCCATGGAAAGTCGCGAGAACGGACCGCAGACTCTCGGTCGAGAGTTGGTAAATCTGTAGCCACTGCACGAACACCCCATCGTCTTTCAAACGCCTGCGGCCCAACATGAAGAATTCGCGCGTGAAGAGATTGGCAACACCGGGCACCCACGGATGGCTGGGCTCGCTGATGATCAAGTCGTAAGTTGTGGGATTAACCCGCAAATACGTGCGCGCGTCATCGATGATCATGTGGAGCCGCGCGTCGCCTAATGGCTGTCGGTTGACGTGCTCGAAAAAGCGCGACGAAGCAACTGCCGCCGGTTCAATCTCGACGCAATCAACAGATTGGATCGGTGACTGTAAGACCGATCCGGCTGTTACGCCCGTGGCAAAGCCAACCAGCAGAGCCGAATTGAGACGTGGCGCCGTCAGAATTCCGAGCTGACCGAGAATGACTTGAGTCGCCATGTCGTCTGCATCTGATCCGTTAGTGCGCCCATTGACGGCCATCGAGGTAATACCCCAGTCGCGCCGCACTGAAACTGTCGCGGTCCGTCCTTCTTCATACATCAGCAGCCGATGATTCCCCGCTCCGCCGTTCACTTCCTTTTCCGGAATCGCCCCGCGCGAGCGAGCCAGAACGCGCACATAACTGTCGTAGGCCCCCGTCGAAAGCGCGTTCAGATTAAGACGCGGCCAGCCGGCAAACATCGCCAGCATCAGAGCCATCGTCACACCTATCGACAGACTTCGCGCCAGTGCGCGATCAGAAGTTGCCCGCCGGGGCTCGTAAGCAATCCCAGCCACTATCAGGCAAAGGGCGGCCGCGCAGAAAACTGCGAACCGCGTGCTGGTCCCCGGAATTAGCACAAAGGCGGTAATTACTGAGCCCGCGATGGCGCCGATCGTGTTTAGCGCATAACTCTGTCCGACCAGTGTCGCACTCGACTGTGAGAAGTTGGTCGCATACTCATTTGGCTGGGTCCCGCCGGCCCGCATTAGCACCAGCGGCAACATCATTCCCATCAACGTGGCCGGCACCAGAATCAGCAGCGCAGCGGCAGCGATTTGCAGGGCCAGCAGACCAGTCCACGAGTTGATGCCCAGCCGGAAGGCGCCGCCGATCAGAAAGTCGGGCGTGGCGCTGGTTAACTTCAGGCTCAGAAACAACGTGAAGGCTGTCAGAATCTCGATCACGAGGACCGCGCGCCGGAGCCACCGGGCATCGGCATTCTCATTACTGCTTATCAGCCAAGCGCCCAGAGCGAGGCCAAACAGGAAAAGGGCGAGGACGATGCTGAACGCATAAGTGCTCGACCCGATGATCATCGACAGCACTCGCGACCAAACAACTTGCATCGTGATAGTCACGAAGCCCGACGTGAAGGCGCAGAACAACCAGAACCACGTCAGAGCCGCCTGCGGTAGCGGGCGGTCGATCACTCCGGTCCGATCATGGACCTCGTCAACCACGTCGATTTGAATCCCAGATTTTGAATCAAGCAGAAACGCGGCCAAACCAATCGCCAGATTGACCGTTGCAGCTATCCAGATCGTAGCGCGCACGCCGAAATGCGGCAGCAGGAAAAAGCCGGCAGCGATCACTCCCAGGATCGCTCCGGTAAGGTTCCAGGTGTAAAGCCTGGCAATCGCGCCCGATATGTTTACCGAGGACCGCTGTAGTGCAGCCACCAGAACGGGAAGCGTAGCGCCCATTAAAGCGGTCGGAATCAGCAGGACCAGGGTGGCGAGCACGAATCGGGAAAAGGCGAAACCATAAGAACCGGGATGAAAGTGCTGCCATACCTGGACGTAAGCTTGATCGATCCCGCGAAATAACAAGGGCACAGCCAGCGCATAAAGTCCTACCGCGATTTCGATCAAGGCATAAGCGCGCACAGGCCTTTTGATTCGCGCGGCGAACCGCGCAGCCAGCGCGCTCCCCAACGCCAATCCGCCCATGAATGCTGTTAAGACCGCACTGATCGCTACCGTAGTCGCGCCAAACACGAGCCCCAGCATCCGCGCCCACAGCACTTCATAAATCAGACCCGTAGCGCCGGAGAGTACGAAGCAAATCGCGATTAATTTGAGAGTTCGGGGTGGATAGGTTTGAGTCAAGACTGGAGTTCGCGTGTGGTTTGTCAGGCTTGGTGTCGTATCTTCCAAAAAACTTTCTAGAGACTTCTTTCGTGTGCTTTCGTGGATCGAGTCCATGCCTACTGAGGACGATCCACGAAAGCACACGAAACCACGAAGCCCTTTTATCCTTCTTGTTCAACTCTGGTGATGCCTACAAGAATATAACAAACGCGCGGCGCCAAATGTTAGGTGGAATCGATCCGCGCGCCGCCGTGGTCAGCACTACCAGGTAGTTTGCTTCTACGCGATGTTCGGAACGCGTGGCGTTGTCGAGCATCTCCTGCAAATGCGAAACGGGGCCTGGCTCGAGCGTGGGTTGCACCAGCGCCAAACGCCGCAGAGATGCGAACAAATGCTCCGGCCCGGTCCCGAACCGCCCTCTGTCCATGCCCAAAACCATCGACACTTCGGCCCGCTCATCGATGAAGTGCTGTACTAATGAAGCCGTCTGCGTAACTCCGCTTTCAAAGCGAATCCGAAAGTTCTCTTCGTCGATATCGTCGGTCAGTCGCGTGTCCAGCACGATCGTGATCCGGCGCTCATCCTCGGCGGTAAATTCGCGCACAGTCAGTTGGCGCGAGCGTGCCGTCGCCTTCCAGTCAATGTGGCGGAGATCGTCGCGCGGCTGATAGTCGCGCAGCAGCAGCAAATCATGGCCGGCGCCTCGACGGAGCGAAGGAGTTTGTCCGGTGTGCAGCGGGAGCAGGTTCAAGTCATCGGCGACTGCCTCAGGCTTTGGATAGACCACGATATCAACGTCGCGTGCTCCCAGGCGCCGCCGGTGACGAAAGAAGCCAAACGGAAACCGCGTCGAAATCTCGAAACCATTCACCAGTACATGGCCGCGCCGGGGAAAGACCTGCTCAAGGGTTTGCTCGGCGGCGGCGCGATGCGGCACATAAAGGAAGTATCCTAAAGTGATCTTTCGGGAACGCGGCTGTCTTCGCCTCTTTGATAAGGCGATCGGCCGATCGAACGTTCCTCTCATTTCCACCAGCACTGAAAACGACGGCAGGAGGAGCTTAGCGTTACGGACTGTAAGAATAACCTCTGCCGGATCACCCGCAAAAATGTGATCGGGAAAGCGTGCTGAAACCGTCAGCTCGCGCAGAGCCGCCCGCGCCGCCGCCCAGGAAACAAAGATCGTCGAGAGCATGATCGAGAACACCATGAAGAGCAGATTGTTTCCGGTGTTCCAGGCCGCGAAGGCTACGATGATCAGGATGACTACGAAGATTACACCGCCCGCTGTTACTTCGATGGGCAGGCCGCGTCCCGCCACCTCTGCGAAAGCCGAGCGCGCGAGAGGCGGAACCACAAGCAGCATTATCAGCAGAACGAAAAGCAGCGAAGCGATGGCCCCGACGCTGGCCATCTCTGGCGCGCCGATACGTCTGGCCATAAGAGTCAAGATTGCGGTAGCCAGTCCGGCCAACACCAGCAGCGTGCCCAGGATTGGCCGCCACCACGAAGAGAGAGGATTTCGAATTTGGAATTTCGGATTGCGAATTTCTGATTTGTGGGCGTTATCCACTGGCTTCCTTAATTTCGCAATTCGAAAATCTGAAATTCTTTATAGCGGGACGCTGATTGTCTTCATTATTTCGAACAGCACCGCTTCGGCTTCCTCGCTGCGCCGCATCGCGGACGAGTAACGCGAGCTGACCGTAAGGCGATGCGCAAAAACAGGAACCACGAGTCGTTTGATATCGTCAGGCAGGCAGTAGCTTCGCTCTTCAGTCAGAGCGAGCGCCTGGGCGGCGCGAAAAAGCGAGAGCGAGCCGCGCGGACTTGCCCCCAGATCCAACATCTCGGAAGATCGCGTCGCCGCCACGATGCGCATCAGATAATCGACTATCGCATCGTCCACAGTGACGGCGCTGACCGCCTCCTGCAGCTCCAGAATGTCGGCGGCACTCAAGACCGGCTCCATGTCGTCAAGCGGCTCAGCGTGCTCGCGATCACGGAGAATCAGTTTCTCGTCGGCCGCGCCTGGATAGCCAATCCGCAAACGCAGCATGAAGCGATCCAGTTGAGACTCTGGCAATGGATAAGTGCCATGATGTTCGATAGGGTTCTGCGTCGCGAGCACCATGAACGGCTGTGGCAGAGGGTGTGTCACACCTTCCACGGTAACGTGCCGCTCGGCCATAGCCTCAAGCAGAGCTGACTGAGTTTTCGGCGTAGTGCGGTTGATCTCGTCAGCCAGCACTACATTCGCGAAGATGGGGCCCGGCTTCCATTCAAAAAGCGAATCATGCTGATTGTAAATCGAAAGCCCGATCACATCCGACGGGAGTAGATCCGAAGTGAACTGAATTCTCTGAAAGGTGCAATCAAGGGCTCGCGCAATGGCCTGCGCCAGGGTGGTTTTGCCGACGCCCGGCACATCCTCAATCAAAAGATGGCCGCCGGCGAGGAGGGTTACCAGGGCCAGGCGCACCACCTCGGGCTTGCCGCGAATTACGCGCTCAATGGTGCTTTGCAGCAGTTCGACTCTTTCGGCGGAGGTCGCGAGCGAGTCTGAACGGCTACCGGCTGGACGCAAGTTTCTCATGGGTTTCGGCTAATCCGGGCCTCATTCTACATGTACCGGGCCAAGGTCGCCATGCCAAAGATTAACCGGCCCGCGAGGCCCGGGTTGTACCGTGGCCCGCAAGGCCCGGCTTCTTCTACTTGCCGCGTGTACTGCGGGCTGCCAGCCCGCAGGCCCGCTTAAAGAAACCACGGGAGCGGCAGGCTGGCAGCCTGCCGTACCTGATTACAGATGGCGCGAGTGGCGGCCGTGTAGTAAAATCCCATCGTCAACACACGGGCAGTCCTTTTGGAACTGTCATCAAAGTGCGTCGTTTAGCAATTTGAGGAAATATTCATGAAACGAACTCACCGAACCCCGCCAAACCAGCGCGGATTCACCCTTATCGAACTAATGATCGTGATCGCGATTATCGGAATTCTGATTGGCGCCGCCGTCTATACCTTCAGGTCTGCTCAGAAATCCGGAAACGAAGCGGCAACCATGCAGAACATAAAGACCATTGCCGCAGTTCAAATCCAGTACTACAACACGCACGGCCGGACCTTCGGAACATTTGATCAGTTGATAAAGGAGCAATTGTTGACGTCGAAGTTTGCTGGTAACCCCCCGAACGCCGACGGCTATATTTACACCATGAAGGTGACACCAAAGACATCCGGCGCCTCAACGTCCTATACGTTGAATGCAGATCCCCAAAGCGACGGCTCCGGCACGAACCATTTTTACATTGATTCAAGTGACAGCAGCATTCACGTTAACGCGGCGCAGGCGGCGAGTTCCAGCGACCCCGTATCATGAGCTGCAAGTCTTTGTGACGTGTGATTCGAACCTTAGTCTCAGGTACAACAAAAAAATGCCGCGCTTCAAAGGCGCGGCATTTCAGCTTTAGATACTAGCCGTTTCGGTACAAGCTTACGGTCGGCCAAGAATGTTCCCGAGAATGCTTCCAGTTCGGCCGCCACGGTTTCCATAGCCGCCATTTCCGTAGCCGGCATACTGTCGATAGCCCTGGTTATAGCCGCTCATGAATCCCTGACGGAAGGCCTGCGACGAAGCGTTTCTGTAGTAATGCGATCTCTGCGGGTCGAAGCTCTGCCCACGTTGCGCATCACTTGCGCCGGTGCTCAAACCAGCCTGATAACCCTGGTTTACGGCAACCTGCGAGCTGTTGCCATAGCCGCCATAGTTACCATAGTTCCCGTTATTGCCATAGATCCCGTTGTTGCCGTAGGTCCCGTTGTTGCCGTAGGTCCCGTTGTTACCATAGCCGCCATAATTACCGTTGCCGTAATTACCGTTGCCGTAATTACCATTGCCGTAGATACCATTGTTCTGGTTGTTACGATTATAGCGGTCATTATTGCGGTTCCGGCTCTGATTCTGATCGCGCCTCCAGTCCCGATTTCGGGTCTGGTTATCAGCACGATTACGATCGCGACGTTGGCTTTGCGCGTTGCGATCAGTTCGATCATCGCGATCTTGCCGGTACTGCGCCTGCGCTGTCATGCCGGTTGCGACGAATATAGTAAAAATAAACGCGAAGCTCGTTATCGCCCCGCCAGTCCATGTTCTGAAATTATTTTTCATTTTGAGTTAATCTCCCTTTCCCCCGGAGTTGCTATAGCAATACTGGGGCCGTCGTATTGCTTTTAGTGTCTACGTTGATAGCTATGCAGTTAAGTCGGGGCTTAAAGATGATCTCACCTCATTAGGTGCAGCGTTCGCGCAGATCAGTCGTTCTCGTTCCGTCGCCGACCCTGACTTCGTATCTCGCTCCTCATCTGTTGGAACTGCATCCACTGTTCGGCCGTGAGCACCTTCTGTAGCTTTTCATCAGTCTGCTGACGAACGGCGGTGACCCGAGGGTCAGCCTCTTTACGTACCGCCTGCAATTGTGAGCGAGCGTCGCTGAATATCTGTTGCACCTGGGTCTTCTGATCGCTGTTGAGCTGCAGCCGATCAAGCATCTGCGTGAATTCCTGTCGACGCGACTGGGAGCCGCTGCGCCACCTCTGGTAAACATTCAGCCCCAGGGCACCGGCCGACAATCCCAACACAAAGATGAGTATGGCCGCGATGCGAACGTGCCATTTGCTGTTGCGAATCTTTTCCATAGTTACTTCACCACATCGTCGTCTGTTTCGTAGAGCGTCGCGAAAACGTCATTATTCGAAAGCTGATCGTCGGACGTGGCGTTTTCGTTAAGAACTACTGCTTCGGTCGAATAGGCGTTAACCACAGTGCCCTGTGAGTCCGCGCTGGGCGTGCCGGGCACAGCGAAAGTAAGAATTGCCAAAGTCGCCACGGTTGCGACCATTGAGGAAGCTAGTCCGCCGGCCGTGCGCCAAAGCCTGGTCCACGCCCACGATTCGTTCTCGGATCGCCGCTCGCGCAAGGCGGCAAGGACTCGTGTTTGAAAGAAGGGAGACGGCTCGAAAATCTCGGCTGCGCGGTCTTTCAAGAGAATTGCTGAGACCTGCGCGGCTTCATATGCCTGCCGGCACGATTCACAAATCGGGGAATGAGCGTGAATCTCCCCGAGATCATTTTCATTCAATTCGCTGAGAGGCTTGCTCTCGAGAATGCTGATGACGTGTTCGTTTCTCATTTGTTCGTCGGGCCTCCCAATCGTTTAAGCACGCCCTTTGCTGCTTAACAGTTTTTCCACGGCTTCGCGCATTCGGCGCCGGGCGCGGAACGCCAGGACCTTAACTTTCGATTCCGACCATCCGGTGGCTTCAACTACATCTTTTACGGAGGCGTCTTCGCCATCGATCATAGTCAGAACCAACCGATCGTCCGGGGCCAGGGTTTGCAATACGCGCCCCGCCAAATCGGCCGCTACCAGGCTTCGCTCCCGCGACTGGTGATGTTCGGTAGCTGTCTTCGCAAGTGCGCTCTCGACCCAACTGCTCTCAGCTTCGGTAAGATCCGAAGTCGTCAATTGAGGGCGGCGCTTAGCACTGCGCAGCATGTTGAGGCACGTGTTGGTTGCGATCCGCGTCAACCACCCTTCCATGGAACCGCGGCCTTCGTAACTGCTTAGCTGAGTAAACGCCTTCATAAATATTTCCTGCGCGGCTTCCTCGACCAGACTGCGCTGGCGAAAGAAGCGGCTGGCGACGTGGAAAACGCGCGGGCCGTAACGCCGCATGATCTCAGCAAAGGCGGACTCGTCCCCTTCGCTCGCCAGACGTGCTAACTCCAGGTCGGAAGTCGGTTCGTGACTGTTCGTCAGGCAGCGCTCCAGATCGAAGGTAAGGGCGACGGACCCAAACTATTTCGAGTCCGCCATCCCGGGTGATTAACGCGTTACTCACCTTTACGCCCGCGACGCTCGGCCCCCCGGGCCTTAAAGTCAGCGCGCTTCTGTTCAAGTTGAGTCTTCTGCTCGGGCGTCAACACAGACAGCATCTCTTGACGCATCTTAAACCGCTCGCCCATGAGTTTTGCTTCCAGGCCAGCCGTCTCTGTCAGCGTTTGTGTTGCTGCCGCCTCGTTAAAAGTACCGCCCGCGTCCGCCTGACGCAACGCCTGTCGCTTTGTTTGAAGCTCCTGGTGCAGCGGCTGGGTTCGTTCGCGGAAGCTCTCACTAATCTGCTTAATCTTCGACTTCTGATCGTCGGTTAAGTTGAGCCCACGGAACATCATGCCGTGTATTCCGCCCTGCATTTCCTGGCCACGGCCGCTCCGACCCTTACCGTGACGTTCGCCGCGTTCCCCGCGTGTGGCCTGTTTGTCCTGATTCGTGCCGGTTGTTTGAGCCAGCACGATCGGGACAGACAAAGCCAGCGCCGAGAGCCCGGCAATAGCCATTATTTTTGTTTTTCCAAGTTTTTTCATTTTACTTACTCCTGATTGAATTGATTACCACGGTCTGGGGAAGACCCTTATTAGCCCGTCCAGAAGATAAGACACCAGCCCTCTCTGACTCGTTACACAACCAGTTTTGCGCACCGGAAGCCGCCGCGAGAGCCCTATTAACTGCATCACTACCGTCCGACCTACTCTCAAATGAAGTTCGAGGACCTCCGGCGCGGGCCAATAAGGGATCGACAGAAAGGCGGATAATCGGCCTTATCGTCGGCTATGTGCCTCCACGCACAGACTCATCGCTGGGTTTCGCCTATCGTTTCGTTACAGTCTGATTACAAGCGCACAATAAAAATATTTCTCCGTCCGCCCTGTAACGAAAGGAATGGTGTTTGTGTCTAGCTAAGTGTGGCCATCTATAGCTCGTGGGCCAAGTGAAATTGATTCCATTAAGAGAGTTAGGTTAATCGACTATGTCAGCAAAAATTTTTGATGCAGCTCCGCTGGCGCCGGGCACTACTTCGGTGAAGACCTGGAGCAGGTTCAGCGTGAAGAGATTTAATCTCACCCAGCATAAGAAATTGATTCTGGGGATAGGCGGGGTAGCGCTACTCGCGCTCGCGGCATTTTATTTCTGGGGCAGAAGCACAACCGCGCCGGTTTATATGACCGCAAAGATCGAACGAGGAAATCTGCGCAACACAGTCACCGCGACTGGTACCCTCCAGGCTGTGACGACGGTTCAGGTTGGCAGCCAGGCCTCAGGAACAATTTCAGCCCTTAACGCCGATTTCAACTCGGTGGTGAAAAAAGGACAGGTCGTCGCGCAACTCGATCCCGCGGTTTCCAAAGCCCAGGTCGATCAGGCGCGCGCCGCGCTGCAACAGGCGCAGGCGAGTTTACAGTTGGCGAAGGCCGGTGTCGCGAATTCGCGCGCCGGTGTAAGCGATGCTCAGGCAAGGGCCGTCGCCGCGCAGTCGACAGTGCAGAATAACCGCGCGGGAGTTTCCAGTGCGCAGGCAAATCTCGCTGTGTTGAAAGCACAGCAGGACGACGCACTGAGTTTGCTCAAGCAACAGGAGTCCCTGCTCAAAAGCGGAGTGATCGCGCAACGCGACTATGACACGGCCAAGACCAGTTATCAGGCAGCGGAAGCTCGATACAATCAGGCATTGGCCCAGGTAAACATGGCGGTGTATAGCGAACAGTCGGCGGCGGGCGCGGGCATTGCTCAGTCCGGCGCGCAGGTCCAACAGTCGCAGGCCCAGGTGCAGCAGTCTCAGGCCCAGGTCCAACAGGCCCAGGCCCAGGTGCAACAGGCTCAAGCCGCGCTGCGCCTGGCCGAGGTAAACCTGACTCACCTGACGATCGTTTCGCCGATTGACGGCATCGTCGTATCGCGGAACGTAGACGTGGGCCAGACGGTGGCGGCGAGCTTATCCGCTCCTACTCTGTTCACGATCGCGAACGATCTCAAGCAGATGCAGGTTATTGCCAACATCGACCAGGCAGACATCGGACTGGTGGAACAGGCTAAGTCGGTCAAGTTTACGGTTGATGCTTTTCCCGGCAAAGATTTCGACGGCAAGATTCAACAGATGCGGCTCAATCCAACGAACGTTCAGAATGTCGTGACCTACAACGTGGTGATGGACGTCAATAATCCTGAACAGAAGCTAAAGCCCGGAATGACAGCTAATCTCGTAATCACGATTGATGAGCGCAATAACGTACTCAAGGTTCCTAACTCGGCTCTTCGCTTCACGCCGCAGGACGCCAGCGGCCAGAAGATGAGTGGGAATCCAAGCGGGGCTAACAGTGGAGCCGCCAACGGCGCAGGTCAGGGCCGCCGGCAGGGCGCTAACGCAAACGCCGGCCAGCCCACGGACAACACT
>JAWWPL010000160.1:0-12061 GCA_033850605.1 Blastocatellia bacterium
GATGGCAATCCATACGTCACGCCGGAATGCACGCGGGATGCTTTGCAGATTGCGCGCCAGACGATGCTCGATCACTACCTTAAGAAGATAGACGACTTGATTTGGCGTCTGAGTGCTTCGAGCCTTCAGGTGGAGATCTCAAAGGAACTACGGCAGTCGCTGGAAGACTATGACAAACAGATTTACCCGGCCCCTAACCTGAAAAGACACTCGCCTAACGAGGTCTATCGCCGATATCTCGACTATGTTCTGGCGCGTTTAGGTAGTTCGAGATCCGAGCCGGAAGACAGGAAGGCCTACCGCGATGCCGATCACTTTGCCCATGATTTAGGTCTGGTGCGCGAAAGCCTCGCGGCAAACGGCGGCGAGCGTTTGGCTCGTTCGCTACTTGACCCATTGCTGCGACAGGTTGATACGTATGGCTTTCATCTGCATACGCTTGATATCCGGCAACACGCCCGCGCACACAGCCAGGCGCGTGAGGAGATTTTGCGGATTGCCGTGCTGCAGGGAGCCAAAGCGAGTGATGACTCAACCCTCGGCTTGCCGAAGCCCCCTTCAATCGAGACCGCAAACTTGCTCGACTCACTTCGCATGGTAAGCGAGCTGAAGCGAACCTACCCACCGCAGGCGATTCGGAGTTACGTGATTAGCGGGACGCGTTCGGCGGCCGACGTTCTGTCCCTCATTGGGCTCGCCGAGTTGAGTGGCGTGCGCGTCGCGGCAGCGGATGACGGGACTGATCCGGGTCTAATGCCGGTGCCCCTCTTCGAATCGATCGAGGACTTGCGCAACTGCCCGGCAATCTGTCGCGCGCTCTGGACCAGTGCGGATTATGCTCCGTTGCTTAACTCATGGGGCAGGCAACAGGAAGTGATGCTTGGCTATTCAGATTCAAACAAGGACGGCGGAATGCTGACCAGCACCTGGGAGATTTTCAAGGCCCATCGCGCTTTGCAACTGGTCGCGGAGGAATGCGCCGTAAAGCTAACTCTCTTTCACGGCCGCGGCGGGACTGTCGGACGCGGAGGCGGCCCGACGCACCACGCGATCGTTGCCCAACCTGCGGGCGCGTTCAGCGGCAAGCTCAAGATAACCGAACAGGGCGAGGTCATGAACTGGAAGTATTCCGATGCTGTGCTGGCTGAGCGCAGTCTCGAATTAATGGTCGCCGCCAGCCTGGAAGTTCTTTGGCGATCGAGCGAACCATCTTCAGACATGGAAGAGAAATTGGAAGCGACAATGGAAGCTCTCTCTCAGGATGCGTTTGGATTCTATCGGGAGATGATTGCCGACAATCCAGATGTGCTGCCATATTTTGAAGAAGCCACACCTTTCAGGGAATTGGAGCATGTCAGAATCGGTTCGCGTCCGGCGCGACGCGACCAGGGGCGCGGACTTAGTGACCTGCGGGCGATTCCGTGGGGGTTCGGGTGGATGCAAAGCCGCCACGTATTGCCTGCGTGGTTCGGAGTTGGCTTTGCGCTGGATCGGTTCGCGCGCGGCGGCACGAAGCAACAACGTTCACTTCAAAAGATGCTGGATCAGTTTCCGCTTTTCGATGATCTGATCCATAACGTTGAGATGGGACTGGCAAAGGCCGATCTGTCGATTGCCCGCTTGTATGCTGGTCTCGTGGCTGATGAATCGTTGCGCGAGCGGGTGTTCGGCATGGTTGCTGAAGAGTTCGAAAGAACCAAACGTGTGGTGTTGCGCCTGACCGGGCAGACCAGGCTGCTCGAGAAGAATCCAGTGTTGGCGCGCTCAATCCGTTTACGTAACCCGTACGTCGATCCGCTCAGCCTGATTCAGGTGGCATTGCTCCGCCGCAAGCGAGACGGTGAAGACGATGTGAATCTAAACTATGCGCTGGCCGCGACCATCAACGGTATCGCCGCGGGTTTACGGAACACGGGCTGAGAGTGTTCCGGGTTGTTAATTTGAAGAAACTACGAGTACGTGTGAGTTGAGAGTGTTCCATGACCTCTACGCCTGACCACATATCTCGCATGAATCGTCGTTCATTTCTGCATCGAGCGTTTTGCGGTGCAGTGGTTAGTCTGGGTACTGCGAGATCTGTCCTTCACGCCTTAAGCTCTACAGGGAAACGGATCTCGACAATCGGCTTGCAACTCTACACGGTCAGAAGAGAGTTGGAAAAGGATTTCGCCGGCACACTCGAGAAGGTTGCGGCTTTGGGCTTTCGTGAAGTCGAGTTCGCGGGTTATTTCAAGCACTCACCGCAAGAGGTCAAATCCATTCTCGCTCACTATCAGCTTTCCTCGCCTTCCGCTCACATCTCAACTGCCGCGCTGCGCGGCAATTTGCAGGAGGAGATAGAAGCGGCCCAGACAATCGGACACCAGTATCTCGTCTGTGGTTATCTGCCCGCCGAAGAACGCAGGTCACTTGATGATTATAAGAAACTGGTTGAGCTCTTAAACCGGGCTGGTAAGCGATTGAAAAAAGCTGGGATTCAATTTGGCTATCACAATCATGATTTCGAGTTCGCGACAATGGTGGGTGGGGAGGGCAAACTGCCATACGAAATGATATTGGCCGGGACAGATCCGGAGTTGGTGAAGATGGAACTGGATTTGTACTGGATTACAAAAGCCGGACAAGATCCTCTGAAGTATTTCTCCGCATACCAGGGGCGCTTTCCGCTGATTCACGTCAAAGACATGGACGCCACGCCCAGACATTTCTTCACCGAAGTGGGACAGGGCACGATTGATTTTAAGAAGATTTTTGCAGGGGCCCGGAAGGCGGGTGTCCAGCACTACTTTGTCGAGCAGGACGAAACGCCGGCTTCGCCATTTTCCAGCATCAAGCTCAGCATCGACTATTTGAAACGCCTTGAATTTTGATCCCTATGAAAAACAACAGTCTTCGGGTTCTGAAAGCGGTGGTTTTCATCACCTTGTTGATTATCTTAACGGCTACTCACTCCGCGCCCCGGCAGAAGCCTTTGAGTCTGTTTGAGGGCCAAAGCGATGTGGGCAAGGTTAATCAACCCGGTTCCGTCGTCTACGATGACGATAAAGAGGAATACTCCGTCGCCGGCTCGGGCACCAATATGTGGGCGGACCACGACGAGTTCCATTTCGTCTGGAAGCGCATGAAGGGAAATTTCATACTCACGGCCAGGGCTGCGTTCATCGGTAAAGGGGTAGAAGCACATCGGAAGATCGGCTGGATTGTTCGTCCCAGCCTTGGGGCAGATTCCTCTCAGGTTAGTGCAGTAGTGCACGGTGACGGCCTCACTTCACTTCAGTTCAGACGAAGTAAGGGAACTGTCACAGAGGAGATTAAGTCCAAGGTCACTGCCCCGGATGTAGTTCAACTGGAAAGGAAAGGCAATACATATGTGATGGCAGTGGCGCGCTTTGGCGAGCCGTTTGTCACCGAGCAAGTCTCTGACATCTCACTGGGCGACGACGTGTATGTCGGAATATTCGTTTGCTCGCATAATAACAACGTGGTTGAGAGGGCAGCTTTCCGGGACGTGAGAATCACCGTACCTGCTAAAGATGAGTTTGTCCCATACAGAGATTATATCGGGAGCAATCTGGAGATTCTGGATGTGCAGAGCGGACACAGAAAAGTAATCTACAGTGTGCCCGACTCTTTGCAGGCGCCCAATTGGACCAGAGACGGCAAAGCATTAATTTACAATCGCAATGGCCGCTTATATCGTTTTGACCTGGCCCGGAATTCTCCGGTTGCGATCGATACTGGCTTTGCAGTTAATAACAACAACGATCATGTATTGTCTTTCGATGGCAAAATGATAGGCATCAGCAATCACAGCAAGGAGGATGACAACAAATCTATTGTCTACATTCTTCCCATCGAAGGTGGCAAGCCCCGGAGAATAACGGCGAGTGGCCCCTCCTATCTGCACGGTTGGTCACCGGACGGTAAGTTCGTGATCTATACAGGGCAAAGAAATGGGGAATTCGACATCTACAGAATGTCTGTCCGGGGAGGCGAAGAGACGCGGCTCACCAACACTCCCGGATTAGACGACGGCTCAGAGTATAGCCCTGACGGAAAGTACATCTACTTTAACTCGACGCGCACCGGTACCATGCAAATCTGGCGGATGAAACCGGATGGGAGCCAGCAGGAACAAATCACAAATGATGATTACAATAATTGGTTCCCGCACGTCTCTCCCAATGGCCAATGGATTTGCTTCTTATCCTTCTCCAAGGATGTAGCGCCGGGTGATCACCCTTTCTATAAGCGGGTGTACCTTCGCCTCATGCCCCTCGCGGGCGGCCAGACCAGGGTTGTCGCTTATGTGTATGGCGGGCAGGGAACAATCAACGTGCCTTCCTGGTCGCCTGACAGCAAAAGAGTGGCTTTCGTCAGTAATACGAATTAGTTAGGAGCTTCGATGTCCGGGTTGCTTGTCGCTTTGTCCGCTAATGACTTCGGCGAGAGTCAGGGACAAAACTAAAGAAACTTTTGACCGAGTACCGCGAAGCGGTTGGAACCTCCAGCCCGGGGTTGCCGCAGCGGCTACCCTGGGGATCGAATTTCGAATCCGTCTCAACCCCGATGGGGTTGCCTCTTCTTTCATTCGCTTATACCCAACGTAGCCGCGGCGGCAACGTTGGGCTGGAGGTCGCACCGCTTCGCGGTATAAATTTTGGAATTGCGAAAATCTTAGTAGTGATTCACTAACCGACCCACCTTGATCAGAGGTCGTAAGGCATATCGAAAACCGAGGCCGTATAGGTGAAATTAAGTAGGAGGCCCCTGAACTGATGCCATCTAAGAAGCTCGGAGTTGGATTTATCGGCAGCGGATTCGTGACTCGCTTTCACATTCAATCGTGGGCCGGCGTGCGCGATGCTGATGTGCTCGGTGTGTACAGCCCAAATCACGAGCACGCTGAGGCGACAGCCAGTTTCGCCCAAGGGCTTCGCGTGGGTAACGCCCGGGCATTCAATTCGATTGAAGAGATGATCGCGGCGCCAGAAATAGACTGCCTTTGGCTTTGCGCGCCAAACCATTTGCGCTTGCAAAATATGCAGACCATCTGCGACGCGGTCCGGGCCGGAAAAGGCAAACTGATCGGCGTTGCTTGTGAGAAGCCTCTGGCTCGCAACGTAGCCGAGGCGCGTCGGATGGTTGAGATGGTAGAACGTTCCGGCTTATTACACGGCTATCTCGAAGACCAGATGTTTGCGCCGACTGTCACGCGCGGAAAGCAGATCATCTGGCACAGAGCTGCTGCGCTTACCGGGCGTCCATATCTTGCGCGCGCGGCCGAAGAACACAGCGGCCCGCATTCACCGTGGTTCTGGCAAGGAGAGTTGCAGGGGGGCGGCGTGCTCAATGACATGATGTGCCACAGTATAGAAGTTGCGCGATTTATGTTGACCCGGCCGGGCGCGCCGCGTTCAAGCATCCGCCCGGTAAAAGTATCGGCCCAAATTGCCAGTCTGAAATGGTCGCAACCCGAGTATGCGAAGGCTCTCAAGGAACGCATGGGCGCCGAGGTTGATTACCAAAACAAACCGTCGGAGGACTTTGCCAGGGCCACGATCAATTATCTGGACGAGGAACGGAACCCGCTGATAGTGGAAGTGACGACGTCCTGGAGTTACGTGGGCGCGGGTTTGCGATTGAGTCTGGAAGTGCTGGGGCCTGAGTATTCGCTTTCTATGAACTCGCTGGACAGCGGCTTAAAACTGTTTATGAGCCGGCAGGTGCAGGGCGAGGCAGGTGAGGACATGGTAGAAAAGCAGAATGCGGAGCAGGGCTTGATGCCGGTCCTTGGCAATGAAGCCGCTGAGTACGGTTACGAATCACAGAATCGCTATTTTGTTCAATGCTTTCTCGATGGTAAGCAGCCGGAAGAGAGTTTTTACGATGGACTTGAAGTAACTGAGTTGCTGATGACGGCTTATATGAGTGCCGAGCAGGAGCGAACAATCGAGTTCCGACCCGAAGGTCTCGATACCTTTGTTCCGCTGGTGGCTCAAGGCTTGTGGAAGGGCCGATGAGTAAGATTCCAGTTGGTGAACGATCCACGAAACCACACGAAGCAAACACGAACTTAATTAGTGCTATTTCGTGTGGTTTCGTGGATCCTGCTATCTCGATCGCTCAGTAGAGTGAGGGACCCAATTGAGCACACAATTAACCAGATCATTCACGGGGCATGACCTGCTGCTATTAGTCATCGCGTTCCTTGGGATTTTTGTTTATGGATTGCTCGCCGCGCTGCCGGGTTCAGTCCTGCCCACGCTCGAGCGCAACCAATATTTGCCGAATGATAGCGCGGTCGCCACCTTTCTTTTGATTAATGCGGTGGGCGCTGTCCTGGCCTACGCTGTCAGCGGTCCGATCATCGACCGCATCGGAAAGAAGTTTGCGCTTTTGTTTGGCGCCGCCATGGTTGTCGCCTCAATGGCCGGTTTCTTCCTGACGGTAACCAGGCTGCATGCCTCGTCGGCCCTGCTGTTTATTTTTGCCTGCTCCCTGGCGCTTGGTTTGGGCGCAAACGCAATCGTTGCCGCGGGCCACGCCCTCGTAGCTGACGTGGCATCAAGCTGGCGCAATGCAGCGCTCAATTTGCTGGACATATGCTTTGGTCTCGGTCTCGCTGCTTTGCCTTTGGTTGTCCAGCGACTGCAACAAGCCGGCGGACTAGGTTTGATTTTTTCGTCGCTCGGTGGAGCGGCCGTGATTCTGCTCGTGCTGATTCTCGCGTCGCGCTTTCCCAAGCCGACCCATCCGGAGTCATCACCAATAGCAGAAGCGCCGGCACTTTTTCGCAATTCTTCGTTTTTGCTTCTGGCGATCTCGCTCTTTATGTATGTCGGCACGGAGGTGTCAGTCGGGAAGTGGGTCGTGACGTTTATGGAACGCGACCCGCAGATTCTTGGAAGCCAGGGATTGAGTTCCGCTGGGCTACAGATGCTCGCGCATTCTTCACCAGATTCGCTGAGCCGGTTCTTTGAAACTGATCCGCTCGGGTACGCTGTCGCAAGTTATGCGTTAAGCACTCTCACCCTGTTTGCGATCGCGCTCCTCGTGGGTCGCCTCGTATCGAGTTTCCTGCTCGGAATTGTCAGAGTGAATAGTTTTCTTTTGATAACTGCCGGCTCTGCGTTAACGACGGTCTCTCTGATCATTGCTTTCACTGCGAGTACCGCAGGAACGGTTCGTATGGGGTTAATTGTAGCGGGTTTTGGGATGGGGCCGATCTTCCCCACGTCGGTTGGTCTCGCATCGATGATGATGCCGAGGATTGCTGGAACGGCGATGAGTTTGGTTATGGGTATTGGTTTCGCAGGGCTTCTTTTGATTCCGCCGGCTGTCGGTTATGTGTCGAGCGCCGTGGGTGGCGCGGCCGGGAATGTGCGCACCGGATTGATGGCAGTGATCGTAGCCTCTGTAATAATGCTGGTCCTGCATGTTCTACTCGCCTTCCGTCAGCGGCGCCGCTCATTGCAAAGCGCTCCAGCGACAAAAGGAGCTTGAGAGTAACGGCCCAGCGGGACCAGTCATTTGTTTTCTTCATAGAGGTATAAAAACTATTCGATTGACCCTGGCCGCCCCCTCAAGGTATAAAAGGCTCACGCTTAAATTGCTTATGAATTCCAAGCTCGCTAATGAATCGGTAGTTCGGATTGCGACTTCGCTGGGCGTCGCAAACGCTTGCTGCTGTATGTGTTGTCCGTTCAGCGGGCGGAGCGATTGAGAGAAGACAAATGAACGAATTAATAGGTGAGGTTGGGAAGACCGAGCTGCAGCCGTTGCCGGCGGATGTCCGCGAAGAGTTGGCCAATTACCAGGAGCAGATCCGAAGATACCGCGCGGGCGAAGTTGACGAAACGAAGATGCAGAAGCTGCGCTTGCACTTTGGCACCTACGCCCAACGGCAGGAGGGCGTGCAAATGCAGCGGATCAAGATCCCCGGAGGGTTTTTAACCGGAGGTCAATTGGCGCGCCTCGCGGAGGCGGCTGACAGATTTGGCAGCGGGTTCATTCATTTCACCACCCGAGAGGATGCGCAGATCTATTATGTGAAGCTGGAGGAAGCACCCGATCTCCTCCGCTTCCTGGCCGCAGCCGGCATCACTTCACGCGAAGCCTGCGGCAACACGGTGCGCAACATCACTGCCTGCTATCAGGCCGGTACGTCGGCCACGGAGAGCTTCAATGTTCAACCGTACGCCGATGCGCTGTTTCGTTACCTGGTGCGCAACAAGTACAACCAGAACCTGGGTCGAAAGTTTAAGATCACGTTCGAAGGTTGCGCCGATGACCACTCCGGTTTGCGAATTCACGACATAGGATTATGGGCAGTCACCCGGACCGAAAATGGCGAAGGGCGCCGCGGCTTCCGAGTTTACCTGGGCGGCGGGTTGGGTGCCGGGCCGCAACTCGCGCATCTCTACACGGACTTTCTTCCGGTGGAAGAGCTGTTCAATCTCGCGGCGGCTACCCTGCGGCTCTTTGACAGGTTCGGCGAGCGCAAAGCTCGAATGAAAGCGCGGATGAAATTCCTTATCCAGACATTGGGCTGGGAGGCGTTCCGCGCCGCTCTCGACGAAGAGCGAGAACGGGTCGGTCCCATACCGCTGGATCAGTATTTAGAGGAGATCGAAGCCGCCGGGAGCGCGGGCATCTCTGCCCGCCATGAGCGCGAAGCGCGAAAGAGAGTTTTGCAAGGACTAGATCCGCGCATCAGTGACCCTCACTTTCAGTCCTGGGTTCGCGACTCCGTAATCGAACACCAGCTTACCGGCTTTCGCGGTGTTCACGTGCGCATCAAGCTCGGCGATCTGACTGCCGATCGGGCGCGCAATCTCGCCGACATCGTCCGCCGGTTTTCATCTAACCAATTACGGATTTCGATCGACCAGAACATCTATCTCCCCTGGGTGCGCGAAGAGAGCCTCTGGGACCTTTACCTCGCTCTTAGTGAACTCTCACTTGCGGAGCGCGGTGTCGGCACGATCACTGACGTGACTACTTGTCCGGGCTCCGACACTTGCCGTCTGGGTATCGCTTCGGCGAAGGGTTTGGGCAGTGCCATCAGCAGCGCTTTCAATAATGGGTTGGCGACATACTCCGAGTTGGCGCGGCCGCTGCGCGTGAAGATCTCCGGCTGCCCCAACGGTTGTGCGCATCACTCAGTCGCCAACATCGGATTCTATGCGGCGGCGCTTTCAAAGGACGACCGAAGCGTGCCCGCTCACTTTGTGACTGTGGGTGGTCGTGCCCGCGGAGATGACGCACAGTTCGGCGCGCTCATTGGCAAGTTCCCGGCGAAGAACTGCGTGAAGGTAACGGAGACTCTGCTGAGGCTTTACGAAAAAACCAAATTGCCGGCAGAGGACTTCAATTCTTTCGCCGCCCGCACAGGGACTGAACGGCTCAAAGAGATCCTCGAGCCGCTGCGGCAGGTTCCTTCCTTCGAACAAGACCCTTCGTTCTACGAGGACTTCGGACACGAGCATGAGCGCTTCGCTGTGCAGAAGGGCATCAAGGGTGAATGTGCCGGATCGACAGTTGCGGAGACGATACCGACGATGGACGCGGCGAGTGAGTGGTTGGCTCAGGCGGAAGCGTTGATTTATCACAAGGAATACGAACACGCGGTCATCGCAGCGTACGAAGCGGCGGCCGCTGCCGCGCGCGTTCCGCTATACGAGCGGCTGGTCGATCCATTCACGGCGGATGAGGCGCTTTGGGAATTCGAGAACCTGTTTGTGTTATCGGGCCAGACTCAAGGGGCCTGGGAAGGCGTTTCATCAAAGTTTGCAACGTTGAAGGAGGATGGTCTCAAAACACAACTCGACGTTCTTCAGACACCAGGCGAAGTCAGGGCACAAGCAATTCTCGACGATGCGCGAAGCTTTGTTAGTTACTGCGCGCAAGGGACGTTTGCGGAGGCAGGAGCGGCTGCATGAGAAAAGTAAATCGCGGAGTGCTGGTTGTAGGCCACGGCAGCCGTCGCCATGAAGCAAACGAAGACGTGCGCGAAGCCACCCGCCGCATTGGCGAGCGCGGCCGCTTTGTGCTGATCGAGGTCGCCTTTCTGGAGATCGAACATCCGAATATCAGCGAAGGGTTCGCCAGATTGGTCGAGCAGGGAGCAAGCGAGATTACCGTCCATCCTTATTTTCTTTCACCGGGCAGACACACGCGCGGTGACATTCCGCTCGAAGTTCATGAAGCCGCCAGCCATTACGCCGGTGTTTGCTATCGAATTACCGAACCGCTTTCGGCCCACCCGCTCGTGATTGAGGCTTCGGTGCAGCGCATATTCACCGCGATCGAGCGTGAACAGGATGAAAAGAATGCTGCGCACTATCGAGCCAGAGGCGGCACAGTTTATCTCGTTGGCGCAGGACCGGGTGATCCGGGTCTTCTTACAATCAAAGCGCGCGACCTTCTGGCGTCCTGTGACGTGGTTATCTATGACTACCTCGTCAATCCGGAAATGCTATCTAGCGTGCGGGCCGGAGCCGACCACATTTACGTTGGCAAAGTCGGTGGCGGGCAACATGCTCCACAAGACGAGATCAATAACTTACTTGTTACGCATGCCCAGAACGGACAGCGCGTCGTGCGACTAAAGGGCGGCGATCCTTTTCTATTCGGGCGTGGTGCGGAAGAGGCGGAGATCTTGCGCAAGGCTGGCGTGGCGTTCGAGGTAGTGCCAGGGATCAGCGCAGCGCTGGCGGTCCCAGCTTACGCCGGCATCCCGCTCACAAAGCGCGGATTGTCGTCTTCGGTGGCCGTGCTTACCGGCGCGCGCGGTGGTGAAGGGGCGCCTGAGAATAGTGCTCTTGCGAACCTCGCATCAGTAGACACCCTCGTCGTCTTAATGGGTGCTGCACATCTCCGCCAGATTGCGAAAGACTTGGTGGCCGCGGGACGTTCGGCGCAAACGCCTGCGGCGATTATTCGTTGGGGAACTTATGAGGGCCAACAAACAGTGACAGGCACACTCGAGACGATTGCTGTTGAAGCGGAACGGGTTGGCATGAAAGCGCCGGCGGTCATCATTGTGGGCGAGGTGGTCCGGCTGCGCGAGCACCTTAACTGGTTTGAGCAAAGTCTCGAGAGCATCAAAGACGAAGAGTTGGAATCCGTGTTCGCGATGGCTTAATAAGATCCAAGGTGTTCTTCCAGGTTCGCCGCAGGTTCAGAAGAGTCCATTAACGAAAGCACCGGCGGCTAGCTACCAGTCAGATCCTGCAAAATGCTGAGGAAATTGGCGTCCCGTACGGGAGTCGAACCCGTGTCGCCGCCGTGAAAGAGAAGCGACCTATGGTAATTCAATGGAACTTAGCGGCATGGATAGCACTCTACCGCACTTGACGGACTCACGGGAACGCTTATTGGACCTTTAATGGACGCGCGTGGGGACGATGTGCGATCCGACGTCGGATTCCCGTCAGGGTGTCATGTTCAATCGCTTAAGGAGCGTCGTGTATCGTGGATCTGAACGGAGGCTATCATACTGTGGCTCGATCTTGAGTTGAATAGCGAAGGGATCGTGTTCATCAATGCTCTTGTTGAGCCAGGCGAAGGCTTGATCCTTATCGCCTAACAGGGCATAAGGTACCGCGAAATCTCTCGGACTAACGGGTTCGTTCTTAGCCCTTTCCTTGATCACCTCGAGCCTTTTCCTTAGGATACCTTGCCAGCCTGATTCCTTAAAAATTTCTCTTCGCCTTTGTACTTCTTCCGGCTTAAGTCTTCCAACGCTGACACCGTTTTTCCAAGCGTACTCGAGTGCTTCAGCGTACATTCCCTTTTGCTGGTAGATATGTTCGATCCAATAAAACGCACCCGGGTAGTTTGGCTCAAGTTCCAGAATCTTTTGAAAGCGATCCAGGGCTTTGTCATAGTCACGCCTGAAGTAGTAGAACACTCCGATGGATAACTGGTAGAGGAGGTTTCGAGGGTCAAGCTCTTGCGCTTTCTCCATTTGGGCACGGCCTCGTCAAAACGTTCCTCATTCATTAGGTACCAACCATACGCCATCCGAATATAAGCTGCATTTGGATTTAGCTCG
>JAWWPL010000258.1:0-8907 GCA_033850605.1 Blastocatellia bacterium
ATGGCCAGACTGAGTTGATTGAAGCCCTGGCGGGACTGATTCCCGCTGCTTACGTGTCCGGGTCGATTGCTTTCGAGGGCCGGGACATCACGAGATTGGACGCGCGCGCCAGAAAGGAACTCGGAATAGCGCACGTGCCCGAAGATCGACACCGGCGCGGGCTGCTGTTGGATTTCAGCCTGGCCGAGAACACGATCCTCGGGGTTCATTATCGCAAACCGGCCGTCAGCGGCCCGGGATTGGTATTCTTGGATCAAAAAGGAATTCAACGCCGCACCGAACAGGTGATTCGCGACTTTGATGTGCGGCCGCCGAATCCCGATTTGCCAGCGCGGGCACTTTCGGGCGGCAATCAACAGAAGCTGATTATCGGCAGGGAATTCGAGCTGCCGCCAAAGTTGCTGCTGGTTTCACAGCCCACTCGCGGCGTAGACATCGGCGCGATCGAGTTCATCCACCAAAAGATTGTGGCCATGCGCGACGCCGGGTGTGCGGTGCTTTTGGTTTCGGCTGAGTTGGAAGAAGTGACCGCGTTATCCGATCGCCTGCTGGTGATCCACAACGGCAGGATCGTGGGCGAAGTCGATCCAAAGGTTACCAGCAACGAAGAAATTGGATTGATGATGACCGGGGGAAAGAAGTCAGTGCCGTAGGCACGAAATATTTATAGTTGCATGAACCGGCCAGATTAATCTTGTCACGGCAAAGCATGACTCTTGCTATCACATCAAGGTCGAAAGAAGGAACCGGCAGCTATAAATATCACGCGCCGCTGGCGCTTTTGAAAGAATGAAACTCTATCGCGAAATTCTATTTCCTCTGATTGCCGTAGTGGCGGCCTTTATCATTGGCGGCATCGTCGTCCTGCTGATTGGTGATAGTCCAATCCAGACGTACCGCCTGCTGATTGGCAGTGCCTTCTCCTGGCCGGACGGAATTGGCTACACGCTGTTTTATGCGACGCCGTTAATTTTCACTGGACTCGCGGTGGCGGTAGCATTTCGGTGTGGGCTGTTGAATATCGGCGCGGAAGGGCAGCTTTACATCGGGGCGTTTGCCGCGGCCTGGATTGGAATTAGATTCGCGGGGGCATCGGCATGGATCTTGTTGCCGGCGTGTTGTCTGGCCGCGATTATCGGCGGAGCGATCTGGGGTGGAATTCCCGGGTTGCTGAAAGCGCGCTTCGGATCGCATGAAGTTATTAATACGATCATGCTTAACTTTGTCGCGATCGCGCTGGTCAGCTACTTTACGCAGTACCATTACAAAACGCCTGGCGATCCGATCTTACAAACAACTCCCATTGGTCCCGGCGCGCACATCGCGCGTTTGGGCAAGTTGATTCCCGGGTTGCCGGAACGAATCCCGTTGAATTTTGCTTTCATCCTGGCGATTCTCGCGTGCGTGTTTGTTTACGTGTTGCTGTGGAAGACGAAGTGGGGCTATGAAATTCGCGCCACGGGTGCGAATCCTACGGCCGCCGAGTACGGAGGCATTTCGATTCGCAAACAAATTATTCTGGCAATGTCCATCTCGGGCGGCTTGGCAGGCATGGTCGGAATCAATGAAGTGCTCGGCTATCGTTATCGTTACTACGACGGTTTCTCAGCAAACTATGGATTCGTAGGGATCGCCGTAGCCCTTTTGGGACGCAACCATCCGGTCGGCGTGTTTCTCGCCGCGATCCTGTTTGCAATTTTGCTGCGCGGCGGAATCTTTGTCGACGCCTATACGATCCATGTTTCGAAAGATATCGTCGATATGCTGCAAGGCATTGTGATCATTCTCGTGGCCCTGCGGCCGGACGCTATATTTGGAAGTTTGAGGAAGTTGAGCAAGGCGAAAGCCTGAGTGGTCAGTGGCCAGTTGAAAAAAATCATGAGACGCCATATTGCTGGGAACGCGGACGTCCCGTCCGCACTGAGCGCGAAGCGCGAAAGAATCAAGTCGAACGGTTTTGCGGAGTGGGTATGAAGTCGCGCCTCCGGCATGTTGCGGACGGGCCGTCCGCGTTCCCAGCGTTAAGGGAATCGCAGTTCCAAGGTGGACCAATGCCTACTGACGGCTGATAGCAAAAATCGATGCGCCAAATCTTTACCCTAGCACTCGTTTTTTCAACCATTCGCCTGGCCACGCCTTTGGTGCTGGCGGCGCTGGGCGGTTTGTATTCTGAAAGATCTGGAGTCATCAATATCGCGCTCGAGGGTTTGCTCTTGGCCGGGGCGTTTACGGCGGCGTCGGTAACTTACTATGCGCACAGTCCCTGGGTAGGCTTGGGCGCGGCGGTGCTGGCCGGAGCGTTTGTCGCTTATATTCTGGCCGTGGCGTGCATTCGCTTTAAGGCTGATCAGGTGGTCACCGGCACGGGCATCAACATCCTGTTTATTGGTTTGCCCGCGGTGCTCAGCGGCGCGCTCTTTCTTTCTTCGGGCTCGACGCCGCAGATTCCCAAAGAGAATCTGCTGCCCACACTCTCAGGACTCTTGCCCGGATTTGTTCCACACTGGCGAATTCTTACTGAAGTCTCGTTCATCTCGCTGCTGGCTCTCATATTAATTCTGATTACCAGATATGTTTTGTATCGCACGCCGTTTGGTCTGCGTCTGCGCGCGGTCGGAGAAAATCCCGAGGCCGCCGATGCTGCCGGTGTCGGAGTAAATCGCATTCGTCATGTCGGCGTCGTGCTGTCGGGAGCACTGGCTGGCATTGGTGGCGCTTATCTTTCCATCGGACAATCGTCGCTGTTTACCCGCAACATGGCTGCCGGTCGCGGATTCATCGCGCTGGCTGCATTGATTTTCGGGAAGTGGCGGCCGGTGCAGACGATGTTGGCGTGCCTGCTCTTTGGCTTCGCGGACGCGCTGACGATTCAATTGCAGGGCGTGCCGGTCTCGATTCTTTCTTTCCGAGTCGCGGTGGCTGTGCTCATCTTCCTGGTCCTATGGTTCATCGCTCATCAACTCTCGTTCCTGAACCGAAACCGGATCGTCGAGCTGGCCAGCGCTTTCCTTGTCTGCGTCATCGTATCGCGGTTTGTCTATACTTCCACCCGCGGAATTCAGAATTTAGAGGTGCCAGTCCAATTCATCCAAATGATCCCTTACGTCGTCACGATCGTGGTGCTGGCCGGCTTTATCGGCCAGTCGCGAGCGCCCCGCGCCCTCGGCACTCCTTATCAGAAAGAGAGATAGTCCAGAGGGTGACCTTCGAGTGCGCGCCGAAAGAGACCGCAGAGCGTTTCAAAGGTAATAAAAGCTATCCACGAAATCACACGAAATAACTCGATTCAGGACATTTCTTCTTGTTGCTTAGTGTGATTTCGTAGATCGTGGTCTCATCCATCGGCAGCTTGTTGAGCGTAGCTTACCAGCTTGAACTGAGAACCTGATTGCTGTTGTAATGTCTTCAGCGCAAATCCACATGTCATCGACACCGAATTCTTCGACGCTTTACGAGCGTGCTCAGGAAGCCGCGCGTCTGATACGCTCACGCACCGATGTCGACGTCACGGTCGCGATCGTTCTGGGCAGCGGCCTGGGAGCCTTTGCAGGGGATCTTACTGAAGCAACTCAGATTCCCTATGACGAGATCCCGGGCTTTGCGCGCTCCACCGTAGAAGGTCATGCCGGACGCCTGGTGATTGGCAAGTCGGGCGCAGCAACGGTCGCGGCGATGCAGGGCCGGTTTCATTTTTACGAAGGTTACTCGCTGCAGGAAGTGACCTTTCCCCTGCGGGTGCTGAAACTGCTGGGCGTGCGAACAGTAGTGTTGACCAACGCCGCGGGCGCCCTGAACGTGGAATTCACGCCCGGTTCTTTGATGGTGATAAGCGATCACCTTAATCTGCTCGGCGATAACCCTCTACGCGGACCGAATGACGAACGCTTTGGCCCACGCTTCCCTGATCTGACTTCGGTGTATGCGCGCCGCTTGCAGGATGTAGTGATCGAGGAAGCGAGGACGTTGGGATTGAAATTGCCTCGAGGAATTTACGGCGCGCTGGCGGGGCCAAGCTATGAAACGCCGGCTGAGATCCGCATGCTACGCACACTCGGCGCTGACGTGGTCGGGATGAGCACCGTTCCCGAGGCGATCGTCGCGCGACACATGGCGATGGAGGTGGTAGGCATTTCCTGTATCACGAACCTGGCCGCGGGTGTCTCTGACGAGCCCATAGATCACAGCCAGGTAATGGCGATTGGTGAACGCGTACGCGAAGATTTTACCACGTTGTTAAGACGAGTTGTGGGAAGACTTGCTTAAGGAAGGTCAGAGCTCCAGAGACGCTCTTCTCTGCGCAACCTCCGCGTACTCTGCGTCTCTGCGGTGATGAGGTCAGTACCGGGAGCGGTAGCGACTGGGTTATGTTCCGACAGACTCATCCGTGGCGTGGATTGAGACCCGGTCGCTACCGCTCCGGGTACTGACCTCCTGGCGCAGAGGTCGCAGAAGTCGCTACTAACAACTGACTACCAACAACTGACTATGATAATCGGCATCTGCGGCGGCACCGGCTCCGGCAAAACGACAATCGCTAATCGCATTCTGCAATCAGTCAGTGCGGATGAGGTCGTCTTCATCCAGCAGGATCTCTACTATCGTAATCTTAAGGATATGCCGCTCGACTATCGCAACGCGGCCAACTTCGATCATCCGGATGCTCTCGACAACGAGCTGTTGATTAATCATCTGAAGAAGTTGAATGCGGGCGAGCCGGTTGAGCTTCCCATCTACGATTTCCGCACCCACCGTCGCCTGCCTGACACAACTCCGATTGAAGCCAAGCGCATCGTGATCGTGGAAGGTATCTTAATTTTTGCCGAGCCGCGTTTGCTCGAGCAGATGGACATCAAAGTTTTTGTGGACACTCCCGACGACATCCGTTTCATCCGCCGCTTAAAGCGCGACATCGCCGAGCGCGGCCGCACGCTCGATTCAGTGATCGAGCAGTACATCAACACGGTGCGGCCGATGCACAATCAATTTATCGAGCCGTCAAAGCGGCATGCCGACGTTATTATTCCTGAAGGTGGTTATAATCTTGTGAGCATTGATCTGATCAGCGGAAAGATTCGCGAAAAGCTGGCCAGTGCTTTACATCCATTTGGAGGCCAGAGTTGAACGAACCAGGTAATGAATTAATTGCCGCGGCCACAGAGGCCCGGGCGCGATCGGTGGCGCCTTTTTCCAGCTTTATGGTAGGCGCAGCCTTGCGAACCAAAGCGGGAAAGGTTTTCACCGGTTGTAACATCGAGAGCGCCAGCTATGGCTTGACGGTTTGCGCTGAGCGGGTGGCGATCTGGAAGGCCCTGTCAGAAGGCGAGCGCGACTTTACCGATCTGGTTGTCGTCGCCGACACCGAAACATTGACGCCACCGTGCGGTACCTGCCGGCAGATTATTTGGGAGTTCGCCAAACACGCGACGATTGTGCTGGCAAATTTGCGCGGGCAACGAGAGGAAGTGCATATCCTCGATCTGTTGCCGAGAGCCTTTGATGCCAGGTTCTTGAAAGAAGCGAGCGGGCAGAAGTGACGCGAGGAGCGATCGCCGCTTTGCCGCAGCACATTGCGGAAAGGCTCCGCCTTTCCGGGCAACGCCACCTGAAGGAAGGCTGCGCCTCGATCTGGAGGCGGAGCCTCCAGAGAATATGAACGGAATCTCACGGTAAGGCACAGCCTTACCGCAGTGTGCGGCGGCAAAGCCGCAAAACAGCCTTTGAAAACTTTCAGGACCAGGTCGATGAAAACATTTGAACTGCGAAAATTTGTTCTTGCTTCAATGCTTATTTTCAGCGCCCTGTCAATTACAACGATGGCGCAGAGAAGGAAGACTGTCGTGGATCTAATTGTGCGCGGCGGGACGGTAGTGACCATGGATGGCACTCGCCGGATAATTGAGAACGGCGCGGTGGCAATTAAGAACGGTCGAATCGTCGCCGTTGATGGCACGGCCGCCATCGACCGGGGTTATTCGGCGCGCGAGGTCGTCAACGCCAGCGGCAAAGTTGTCATCCCCGGGCTAATAAACGGCCATACACATGTCCCTATGACCCTGTTTCGTGGCCTGGCCGACGACCTGGATTTACAAGAGTGGCTTACCAAATACATTTTTCCGGCCGAAGCTAAGAACGTTAATGAAGAATTTGTGCGCGTGGGCACGCGTCTCGGTTTGGCCGAGATGATCCGCAGCGGCACCACGACCTACTGCGATATGTACTACTTTGAAGATGCGATTGCTGACGAGACTTTCAAAGCCGGCATGCGCGGAGTTTTAGGCGAGACAGTGATCGATTTTCCCGTCGCGGACAACAAGACCAATGAACAGGCAATGGCTTACGTAGAAAAATTCGTCGGCCACTGGAAAGGTAATGCGCTGATTACTCCGGCGATTGCGCCGCACGCGCCGTATACAGTCTCCGAAGATCACCTGAAAGCCGTGCGCGCCTTTTCCGATCGCACCGGCGCGCCAATCGTGACCCATATCTCGGAAACGAAGCGGGAAGTTGACGACAGTATCAAGGCCAAAGGCGCAAATCCCATCGACTATCTTAATCGGATCGGCTTTCTCAGCAATCGCGTGATTGCTGCGCACGTTGTCTGGCCGAGCGAAGAAGAACTGGGTCTGCTGAAGAAACTTGGCGTCGGGATCGTTCACAATCCACAGTCGAACATGAAACTCGCTTCGGGTGTGGCGCCGGTGCCGGAAATGTTGAAAGCAGATCTGCCCGTGGGTCTGGGGACTGACGGGGCGGCTTCGAATAATGATCTGAATCTGTGGGAAGAGATGGACACCGCCGCGAAACTGCACAAAGTGATTAGCCGTGATCCCAAGGTTGTGACGGCGGAAGAGGCTTTTGAGATGGCCACGCTTCGCGGCGCGCGCGCGCTGCACCTGGAAAAGGAAATCGGCTCCCTGGAAAAAGGGAAGCGCGCCGATGTTGTGATCGTTGACCTCGACGATCTTAACCAGACGCCTTACTACAATATTTATTCCGATCTGGTTTATGCCACCAAGGCCGCGGACGTGCGCACCGTCATCGTCGAAGGGCGCGTCATCATGCGCGACCGCCGGCTCTTAACGCTGAACGAAGAGACCATTAAAGCCGACGCGCGCCGTTTCCGCGAAAGAATCATTCGGAGCCTGGGTGCGAAGCCAGTGCCGGAAGATTAGTGCTGACTTAAAGTGCTTCTGCCACGCCGACGGCTAGCTAAGGATGCGGCGGCAAAGCGATCCACTAAACCACACGAAAACGGCACGAAAAAAGAATTTGATTCGAGTCAATTTGGCTTGAGTTCGTGGATCGCTTCCGTCGTCTCGGCGGAATGCTTGCCTCATCCTGATTCGTCAGATGGGCGTCTCGCCTTCCCATTCTCATTCCGACTCTTCAGGTGGTACGGCACGCTGGTAACGATAACGTTCGGTTTGAAGAGCAGCGCGCCCTTGAGCATGAGAGAGCTCTGATTGTGCAGCAGATGCTGCCACCACTTCGCTGGTACGAATTCCGGCAACACTACGGTGACCATCTGATCTCCGTGCTGTTTCATTCTGCGGTCAACATAGCGAATCAGTGGACCCACCAGCGAGCGGTAAGGTGATGCGATCACCACCAATTCCACTCCTTCCACCCACTCGCCCCACTTCTCGCGCAGCTTCTGGGTCGCCTCGTAATCGAGATTGATGTAAACGGCAGTCACATGTTCGGGCGCGATCGCTTTGGCGTATTCAAGCGCCTTCAGGACACCTCGATGGATGCCCGAAATCGGCACGATTACCTCGTGTCTGATCGGCCGCAGTCTTTCCAGTCCCTGAGTGGTCAGTTGATTTGCCACGTCCTGATAGTGACGGTGAACGGCGCGGAACACTGCCACCAGGATCGGAATTAGCACGACCACAATCCACGCGCCGTGAACGAATTTCGTCGTCACCAGTACAACCAAAACGATGAAAGTAGCGATGGCCCCGAGGCCGTTGACAACTATTGATTTTTTCCAGTGAGCTGCGTCCTTTCGTTCGTTTGCCTGATCGATCTGATTCGATCCGCGGGAATGTTCTGCCGACATGCGGGCGCCGTTAGGCTTTTGATTTTCAATTGAAGCAGCATCAGTCGGTGTCGCTTCGCCGCCGGTCTTCGCAGCGCGGCCCGCCTTGAGCCAATGTCGCACCATGCCGGTCTGTGAAAGTGTGAACGAGAGAAACACGCCGACGGCATAGAGCGGGATCAACCGGCTGGTATCGCCGCCGAAGGCCGCTACCAGCACGCCGGAGAAGACTGCAAGAATGATAATGCCATTAGAGAAAACCAGTTTGTCGCCGCGCGTGGCAAATTGCCTGGGCATGAAGCGGTCGCGGGCCAACAGGCTGGCGAGGCGCGGAAAATCGGCGAATGAAGTGTTCGCGGCGAGAATTAAAATCAGCGCCGTAGTGCCCTGGATCACGTAATAGAACCATCCCATCGGACCTGTGAAAATGATGCGCGCAAACTGCGAGATGACGGTTTCGTTTTCATGCGGGCGCACGTGATAGAAATAAGCCATCACACTCGTCCCGATAAACATCGTGGTCAGCAGAACAGCCATCCAGGTCAGCGTTGTGGCAGCGTTGCGCGCTTCCGGCTGCTTGAAAGCGGGAATGCCGTTTGAAATTGCCTCGATGCCGGTCAGGGCTACGCACCCATTTGAAAACGCGCCGAGAAGCAGGAAGAGAGTCAGGGGTTGCAAGTGATAGCCCTCGGCGAGTTTCAGGTTTTCGGCAGCGATGGGTGGGGGAATGTGGGGATTAAGAAAGTAGTGAAGGATGCCGTAACCAACCATGAACAGAAAGCTGACTACGAAAGCATAAGTAGGGGCGGCAAAGATGGATCCCGACTCACGCACTCCGCGCAGGTTTGCCAGCGCAATGAAGGTGA
>JAWWPL010000274.1:0-13179 GCA_033850605.1 Blastocatellia bacterium
CTTATTAACGCCGAAGTTGGAACCGACGCTGGCATACTGGATTGAGTAGGGGGTGACCGCAAAGTCCACGGTTGTTGTGCCGCGGTTGTAGATTTCTACAAAATCATTATGAAAAGGTGCGCCCGCATTGTCGCCGCCGCCAAACAGCTGACTGATGACCAAATTGGCGTTGTCATCATTCTGAATCGTCCCGAGGCCCGAACCATCCGTGACACCGGCGTCGACGATGTTGGTCAAGTTCACACTGAAGGTTTCATTTGGCTCAACCAAAGTGTCGCCGTTCACGATTACGTCAAAGTTGTAATTCATTTGCCCTGCCGGAATTGTCTGGTGCTTGAGATCGCGCGCCACAAAGTCGCCGCCGGCCGAAGTCGCTGTTCCATCTGCCGTGGCAATGTCGAAAGTAACGCCGCCGGGCGGCGCAGGCAGCGTCGCCGAGACGGTAAATCTAAACGTAGTCGCGCCACCGTCGGCTTCAAGGGCCGCGACATCACTGATACTCAGCGAGGGAGTGTCGTCGTTAATTATCGTCCCAATGCCCTGCCCATCGGCCAGGCTCGCGCCCGAAACGTCGGTTACGTTCACCAGGAATGTTTCGTTTGGCTCAATACTTAGATCACCATTGACGGTCACGTCGAACGTGTAAGTTGATTGGCCGGCGGCGATGGTTTGCCCGGTTAAGGCACGCGCGACATAGTCGTTATCAGCAATCGTAGCCATTCCGTCCTGCGTCGCAATATTGAAACGGACACCTCCGCCAGGGGCGGGCGTCGAGAGACTGAGCGTGAAAGTGAAAGTCCGTGGGCCGGAGTTACCTTCATTCAGGCTCACGTCGTTTATCGTCAGGCTTGGGCCGGTGACGGATAACATGGTCTGCGCGCTGATAGTGCTCGTCGCCACGTCGATTGTTGAGGCGGTGATGCGCGCAGTCCCCGGGTTGTGCGCTGATACACTCACCGTCGCGATGCCGGTACTCGGACTCGTCGAAACCGATTCAACCGTCGCTACACTGGTGTTATCCGAAGCAAAACTGATATCGACTCCAATCATCGGGCGGCCAAACTGATCAAATGCCTGGGCTGTTATCTGGGTCGTTTGACCGACCATGATGTTGTTAGACGGCGAGGAAATCATCAGCGAAGCCGGATGGCCGTGACAATCGCCAAACGGAGTGCCATCGACCTTCAAACCCGATGAAAACTTCCGGCCGCCAGAGGTGGCCGTGTGTAACGCGAACTTACCCTTGATGTCGGGCGAGCGAGTCAGTGATTGCGCAATTCCGCCGTTCAAACCTGTGGAGCCGCCGTACGAAAACTGAGTGATCAGATGCCCAAACGCGTCGCGCACTAGAACAGTCAGGCCGGAGTTTGTCAGTGATAAGCCGCCGGTTGAAGCCTTCACAACCTGGGCGCAGCCAAACAAGGGATCGTTCGAGTTAAATGTCCCGCCACCAAAAACGACCACTGGCTCGCCTGCAGCTAGCGTTGTTGCCGTAGCAAATGTGTGCCGCAGCGTCTCAGTTAAACTACTGGTGGAGTGAGTACGAAGCGTCCATCCTGAAATGTCGATGGCTGCGTTTGTGGAATTTACCAACTCGATAAACTCATCCTGAGCGGAGTCGCGGGCGTTGTCGTGGTTGGCGTCGCCTTCGGCTCCGGTCGGTGGATCGGCGAGCACTTCATTGACGACTAAAGTCGGAGGCGTAACGTTCAGCGTGGCAGTCCCGTTCACATTTTGGGCCGTGGCCCTGATGATTGATTGCCCTTCACCAACGCCGGCGGCCAGGCCCGTCTGGTCTATAGTCGACACGCTTCGGTCTGTAGACTCCCAGGCAAAGGTCAGTCCGATCATTTCCTTTCCAAACTGGTCTGTTCCACGAGCAGTGAACTGCTGAGCTCCGCCCGCGGGAATTGTCGCGGAGCCAGGTGAGACTTCGATCTGAGTGAGCACACGCTGGATTTCACGCACGCTCAACGTTGCGGACGCCGATTGAAGACCATGCGCAGAGGCCCTGATATCCGTCGAGCCAGACAGCAGACTCGTAGCCAGTCCTTTCTGATCGATGGTCGCGACCGCGTTGTTACTTGTCTGCCACGAGAAAATTACGCCAGAGACTTCCTCGCCGCTCGCATTGAAGGCCTGCGCCGTGAACTGCTGGTTTGTGCCGGCATCAATGGCCGCTGACTGCGGGCTAACTTCAATCCGAGCGATAAGATTGCACTGGGCGAAAGCAGTGCCGTTCACTCTGGTTCCCGGGCTGAAACTTCTTCCGTCGCTTCCTATCGCAGATTGGTGCTCGATAAAGTTCCCGTTAACGTCGGGCGACCGGGTCATTGATTGATTGGCATCGCCGCTCAATCCGGTCGAGCCGCCCCAGCTAAGGGACGTTATCATTTCACCCGTAGAGTCGCGCAGAGTGAGCGTGCCGCCGCCATTTGTCAGCGAAAGACCTCCAGAGCTCGCTCTTACCACCGACGCCCCCGCAAACGCGGGGTCATTTGGATTCAGCGTCCCGCCGCCAAAGACTACTGACGGTGTACATGCCGGCAGGATCGTGCCGGCCGCGAATGTGTGACGCAGCGTATCTGAGGTAGTGCTGGAGCTGCGCGAGCGCAGTTGATAACCGCTAATGTCGATGTCATGAGTCGTGGTATTTACCAACTCGATAAACTCATCGTCGCTTGAATCTCGGATGCCGTCGCGGTTCGCATCGCCGGCTATTCCATCCGGCGGATCAGCCAGCGCTTCATTGATAAGCACGTCGCGGATGGCGTCTCCGCTAAAGGTTACGGAGACCAGGTTGCTTAAGCGTCCATCGGACTGAATAAAGAGGTCCACGGTCCCGGCGCCACGAAGGTCACGCGGCACCAGGACGTCTATCTCGTCCAGGCCGGGCATGTCGGGCGAAGCCATTACACTTTCAGCATTAACGATTCGGCCGCCCATAACGATTGAGCTTTGAGAAGCGTTGCGCGCGCCGGTCGCGAAGATAGTCAAATGCAGGTTGCCGTTGCTGGGATCGAACGGCCCATCTTGAAGAAAGTCGCTGGTTAGTATGACGCCCGGCCCCGATCCGTCGCCGCTTTTCGTAAACACTCCGGGCGCTGCTCGCAAGATAGTCACGGTTCCGCGCGAGGCGAAGTTCTCAGAATTCGTTACCACGACGTCTGCGGTCCCAAGCTCGGTTTGCCGAGGCACCAGAAAATTGACCTGACCAGACGAGACGAAAAAGATCTCAGCGGCACGGCCATTCACCGTGACCGTGGTGCCCTCGACATTTGTCGGAAACGATCCATCAGGTGACTTTTGAGGTTGTTGTGTTGAGTTCGCCAGCGCACCGCCCGTAGCAACTGCAATGCTGTCGGGCGCAACCGCTTTTGTTGTCGACGGTTCCTTGCCGAATGACGCCCCGTTGACGACAGTCAGGGCGCCGAAAGCCGGACGCGGCGGAGTCGCGGCCAAATAGATCTCAGAATTGTTGGCCAGGTCGCTGTTGGTCAGCGATCCCGATAGGACGCGTGGAAAAGCGAAGGCGAGCACAGATCCGTCATCGTTGAGTGACGAGACTACGTCTGCAGTAGCCGAAGCTGGCGCGTTCGTAATCTTCGACAGTTGCGCGGAGGGAATATCAAAGACATAGAGTTCAACCCCGCCGTCTGAATTCGTCGGTCCACCGGGTACGCTGCGCCGCGCCGCAAAAGCTATGCGCGTTCCATCACCGCTGATGGTCGGATGGAGCGGAACTTCAGTCGCACGGGCGCCTAATGATGTAATCTGCTTTATTCCTGCGCTACTGCGGCCATCGTAAAGAAACACCTGGGTTGTATTGATTGCCGTTTCAGCCGAATAGACGATCCGAGTGCCGTCGTCACTGATCGCGCGGCCGAATGTTATCGCCAGCGATTGAACATTGCCGGCGAGAACCTTGGCTGGGCCGAGACCTAGGCGAGGTTGCTCGCGCAAATCCCTTTGCGCACTCGGCGTGACTCCGGGATCAAAGATGTAGGCGATATTGGCTCCGTTCCCGCTAATCTTCGCGTCGCTCGATCCGACTATTCCTGAGGTATTCGTTAATTGGGCGAAGCTTTCGGCCAATGCGTCATAAATAAAGATTTCGAGATTGCCATCAGGGTTCTGTCCGCTCAGGTCGCGATTTGAAGAGAAAGCTATGAAGCGGCCGTCATCACTGATCGAAGGCAAGAAGTTTCCGTTTGAGACCCGATTCGCCAGATCGCCCGGTGAAGTATGTGTCACCTGAGTGAGTTCGGCGCCGTCAAATAAGAAAATTTCCGAGTTGCCATCCAGGTTCTTTCCAACTGGATCGTCTTTCGAGGCAAACGCGATGCGAGATCCGTCTTGTGAAATAGCCGGAGCCACCGCTCGGGTTCCTCCTATTTGGACAAAGGTGGCAGGATCGGTCGCCACGTTCGCGCGAATCGCGCGGAAGTGATCGTTGCCGCCGGCGCCGGCGATGTCTTCCGTTGATTCGAAGGCGAGGACTTTGCCGTCGCCACTGATTGATGGATTGATGTTGATGCCTTCTTCGGTGGTGTCAGTGACGCGACGCAGCAGAGTAGATTGCGTGTGGCCTTTGCGCAGACCGAGAAGGCTCAGCGCAAGTGCGCCGGCCAGAATGAGGACGAGTGTGGTTAGCTTTCTCATGAGCGCGCACGAGAGGTTTCGTCAGAAATAAACGCGCGGATTCTACATATCTCTCCTGGAAAAACAATGAAACAGAAATGGCTAATCGAAGGGAGGATTAGCAAACATTCCAACTAGCATCGGGAGGTCTCTTAATTTCAGTGGAGGATCGATCTGGAATTATGATCTACCTAATGCTGGGAGCGCGGACGTCCCGTCCGCATTGCGCGTTGACGCGCATCTGATGCAAAGCGGTCAACTAATCCTTTCGCGCTTCGCGCTCCCAGCACGAATACTGGAAATTCTCTCCGGTAGCATCTTTTGGTAGGGCTGCGTTAGGATTCAACGACTATTTAGTGGATACGCATTAATGCGGAGATGGGTAGTGCCCTAAATTTTTTCATCGGTTGTCATGGAGTCATTACCGAGAGCGGTAGCGCCCGGGTCTCAATTCATGCCATGGAGTAGGTCGGAGCATAACCCGGTCGCTACCGCTCTCGGTACTGACTTCATCACTAAATCAGGCACTACTCGGAATTGAACTCGCTGGTTAGTTTAAGGAGACTCAGAGTATGAAAGTTTTGATCGCGGGTGCGAGCGGACTGGTGGGTTCGGCCCTGATTCCGGCGCTGGAAGCCGAAGGCGCGGAAGTGACTCGGCTGGTGCGTACATCAGCCGGAGCGGGAGAGGTTGAGTGGCATCCCAATAATGATCAGATCGACGCAACCAAACTGGAAGGCTTTGACGCGATTATCAACTTCGCGGGCGAGAATATTGCCGGTGGTCGTTGGACCGATGACGTGAAGCGCAAGATTCACGACAGCCGCGTGAACGGCACTCACCTTTTGAGCGAAGCGATCGCTGGACTTAAGCAGCAGCCAAAGGTTTTCCTGTGCGCATCCGCCACTGGGATCTATGGCGATCGTGGCGATGAGACACTGGATGAGCAGAGTGACTCCGGCGGCGGCTTTCTGGCGGGAGTCTGCCGCGAATGGGAGCAGGCGACTGAACCCGCCGCGGCGGCCGGGGTGCGCACGGTCAACCTGCGGTTCGGACCAATCCTCGCGCGCGAGGGCGGTATGCTGTCGAAGCTCTTGACGCCTTTCAAAATGGGCATGGGCGGCAAGGTAGGTTCCGGCAAGCAGTTCATCAGCTGGGTAGCTATCGATGATGTGGTGGGCGCGATCAAGTTGGCGCTGAAAGACGAATCGATTCGCGGACCTCTTAACATCGTATCGCCTCGCCCCGTAACTAACGAAGAATTCACGAAGACGCTCGGCCACGTGCTCTCGCGACCGACTGCTTTGTCGGTGCCGGCATTCGCCGCGCGGCTGGCGTTTGGTGAAATGGCCGACGAGATGCTGCTCACCAGCCAGCGTGTGATACCAAAGCGATTGAATGATGCGGGCTTTGAGTTTGAGTATCCCGAGTTGGAGGGAGCGTTTCGGAAGTATCTGTGATGATGAAGGACGGGAAAGGAAGGGAACGGATTTTAGAGAGTGAGTACAATCGATGGGAGGCACAGGCTGGCAGCCTGTGCTACCACAGAACCAACGCCAACAAATATCTAAACACGCCTGCACCGATCAAAACCCAGAACGCATTTGGCCGGTACCGCAGTAGAATCAGCAGAATGATCACTGACATTCCCAGACCGATGATCGAGTGAATGCCCGAACGGCCGACGCTCCAGGCCGCTGCGACCAGCAGGCCGGCCACGGCGGGCGCGACTCCCCGCAGAAACGCCTGCATTTGTCGGTTGGTACGAAAGCGTCGAAACGATGATCCGGCCGCGATCGTCATCCCAAACGACGGCAGGAAAACGCAGATCGTTGCGAACAACGCGCCCAGCGTTCCGGCAACGCGGTAACCGACAAACGTAGCCATGATCAGCACAGGGCCCGGCGTAATCTGTCCCAACGCCGTTGCATCGGCGAATTCCTGATGCGTCAACCAGTGATGTGAATTCACCACCTCGGCCTCGATTTCGGGAATCATGACAAAGCCGCCGCCGAAGGTGACCGCACCAATGCGCAGAAAGATAAAGGCCAAAGAAAGCGCCAGCCCGAGTTTGGCGAGCCCCGGGATAGTCATAAGAAAGAACGCTCGCGAAGAAGATCCTCTCTGGCCGGGTTCCGTCTCTTCGAACTCTTCTGATTCAACTTCATCCAAAGGATCGTCGGCTTCATAGTCTTCGAACTCATCCGGTTGGGCTATTCCGGCTTCACTCATTCGACGCAGACGTTCCTCAGCAATCGCTTCCGTCAAATAACCGCCAAAGAATCGATGGGGCTTGGTCTGCCTTCTTACCAGACGGTTGCGTATGCGCTGCTGGCGCCGAGAGGCGAAGCCGCGAATCCTTTCCAGGCGTGACAACTGTTTTTCGCTGAAGGCCTCGATGCCGATACCCACCAGTCCGGAGAGCAGAATTACCTCGACCACAGTTGCTTTGAAAATTACGACCGCCGCGCAGGAGAGAACCATCAGGATGCGCTGCCAGGGTTTGCTGACAGTTTGCTTTCCCATGCGCCAGGCAGTCACTGCGATCAAAGCAACTACGGCCGAGTTGAAGCCATGGAACAGCTGCTCAGTATTAGGAAGCGCGCGGAAACGGTCATAGAAGATCGCCAGGGCGATCATCATTAACATCGAGGGCAGAATGAAAGCCGAGAGGGAAGCGCCGGCGCCGCGCCATCCGCGCATGCGATATCCAATATAGGTAACGGCATTACCCGCGCTGGTGCCGGGCAGGCTCTGACCCAGGGCCAGTGCCTCGACAAAGTCATTCTCACCCAGCCAACGCCGCTCGAGCACTACGATGTGTCGTATTTGCGAGAGCACGGCAAAGCCGCCGCCGAAACCGGTGAGCCCAATTTTTAGGAATGAAAGAAAGAGTCCGCCGAGAGTGGCAGTCCGCGAGATTTGCTTCAGCCGTCGATGCCCGTAGCGCGCGCGCGTCCGGATCTTGCGAACCCGCTGGTGACCATGAGTTAGTCTGGCGAACGACTGATGTTCCACTGAGGCGTGGAGTTTAGCATGTCAGAAGCCCGCGCGTGAGCGGGGCACGCATTGGTGTCGATACTTGCTCTTAGGAGGATGGTGCAGGCGTGGCTATGAGGTCACTACCGAGAGCGGTAGCGACCGGGTTGCGTACTAGCGATAGTCGACCGTTGCATGGGTTGGACCCAGTCGCCACCGCTCCCGGTACCGACTCCATTATCAATCAGCCGATCACTTGGGCGGCTGCTTCTTTGGGAGCGGAGAACTCCGGCAGGACGTTGAAAACTTCAAGCGCATACTTCACATTTCCGAAAGGCGCGGAAACCTGAACCCCCTGGATCAAGTCGCGCACTTCCGAAAGAGACTCTCTGGCAATCTTCAATCCTTCATCGCGCCCGGCTTCCTTGCTGATGTTCGAGGCGATGCGCATGCGCTCCATGATCTCCGGCGTCACACGTACCCCCGGCACTTCGTTGTGCAGGAACTCAGCGTTGCGGAATGAGACCAGCGGCCAGATGCCCGCGACGATCGGAATGCGACAATGCTCGATGCGCTTGAGAAACTCGCGCAGCTGAGCAATATCGAACACCGGTTGGGTGATGGCGTACTCGGCGCCCGCTTCGATCTTCCACTCAAAGCGCTTGAGCTCTTCCTCAAGATTCACGGCGCCCGGATTAACTCCGACACCGATAGAGAAAGCCGTGGGCTTGCCGGTCGGATTGTTGCCGAGGTCCAGACCATGGTTCAGTTTGTTCACCATATTGGTCAGACCAATCGCATCGATGTCGAAGACCGCGGTGGCATCGGGGTAGGGTCCCATCTTCGGCGGATCACCGGTAATCAACAGCAGATTGCGCAGTCCGAGCGCGGCCGCGCCCAGCAAGTCGGACATCATGCCGAGCAGATTGCGATCGCGGCAGCAATAGTGCAGCACCGACTCAATTCCTATTTCGCGCTCTACCAGAATCGCAGTGGCCATGGCGCCCATGCGCGTCTGGGCTCGCGGTCCATCCGGAATGTTGACGCCATCGACGCCGGCGGCTTTCAAAAGCTTGATGGAGTCCAGAGTCTTCTGCGGGTCGCATCCCTTCGGCGGCAGTACCTCGACTGTAGTGACGAATTCGCCCCGGGCGATCTTACGGGCCCAATTCGATCGCTCCTCTGACGGGACGACGGTCACGTCCGGCGGTTTCAAATCATGGATGGCCACTTTCACTTCAGCGCCGACGACAACTTGCTGAGTTCGTGGGCTAAACTGGCGGACTGCGTCGGCGATCCATTTGATGTGTGCCGGTGTGGTGCCACAACAGCCACCCACGAATCTTGCGCCTGCCTGGATGATGCGTCGCGAATACTCGGCCATGTACTCCGGTGAACACATGTAAAACTGTCGGCCCTGCACGTCGCGGGGCAAACCGGCATTCGGCTGCGCCGAGAGCTTGCGAGTCGTAACCGGCCGCATCTTTTCGATCGCATTGAGAACGATCGCCGGACCGACACCACAGTTGAGTCCGATGACGTCAGCGCCCCATTCATCCAGTTGAGTGGTGAACGATTCAGGAGTCGCACCGAACACAGTGTTGCCGTCCACCTGAATCGTCATCTGAGCAAAGATCGGTAAGTCACACAATTCCTGCACGGCCCTGATCGCCTGCTGCAATTCGGAAAGGTCTGAGAACGTTTCCAGCACGAACAGATCTACGCCGCCCTCGAGCAGCGCCGATACCTGCGCGGTAAACATTGCCTTGGCTTCGTCAAAAGACGTGGGCCCGTATGGTTCGATCCGCAAGCCCAGCGGACCAACCGCTCCGGCCACATACGCGCGATTGCCCGCTGCCTCGCGAGCGATTTGCGCCGCTCTGATGTTTATTTCTCGCAGACTGCCTTCGAGGCCGTAGGGCTGTAGCTTGTTCGCGGTGGAGCTGTAAGTATTCGTCTCGATGATGTCAGCGCCGGCGCGCACGTATTCAGCGTGAACTTCGCGCACGAGGTCGGGCGCGACCAGATTCAGTTCGTCGTACGAGCGATTGATATAGATGCCCTTTGAATAGAGCATCGTGCCCATCGCGCCATCGAAGACCTGGATAGTGTCCGCATCAAGTACTTCTCTAAAGTTACGCATATAATAGATCCGTGCTTCTTACTTTGAGGTCAATCACCGACTACGCCTGCAAAATACCACCTCTTATCTTTGCGGAATTCAAAGTAATACCCTTTGTCTCTAGTGACTCTAGTGAGCGGACCCTTCGCGCTCCACTTCCTGTCAATAACGGTTCCTTGTCTAAATGATTTCTGCAAATCTCGCCACGATCCATTTCGTTCATTTTTATCTATGAATTTTAACCACTCACTGGGGGTCAAGCCACCGCCGCCATCAGAGAAATCCTTTGGCATCATTCTTGTGAGGGCTACGCTATCTTTCCGGTTGACGGCCGCAGTGATCTGGCGCCAAAAAGTTGGCCAGCTCTGATTGGCTGCTGCGTTGTTGGCCCGGGAGCTTTGGCCTAACGCCGCACATGAAGCCAACATCAGAAAAACCATCGTTAGGATGAGCCGAGTTTTCATTCTATGCCCAATCGCGCGCCCACAGAGCGTGGGCGATTCACCTTCCGTGCTGCAAAAGAAAAATCCCGCGCTAAACAACGCGGGACTTCAATTCCTCTGAAGTGTTTCGGTTCGTCCTTTACGAACTACCGTGCTGTTTAGCCGTTTGTTTTGCGTGGCCGCAAGTCGCCTTAACTCACCACGTTTTCAATGGAGTTTATACGCCGTATCAGAGGGTTCTGTCAACCAAGCTTCTCAAGCTAGGCAGGCACTGATTCCCACTCTTTGGCTTGAGCGGTAAGGGCATCGACCACCTTGGGCCAGTCATGTAAGGTTGCTGGATCAAAATCAGCGCCGTTCGGCCAAACGAGCGTGTGTACCTCTGGATCCAGCCGAACTTGGTTGAAGAGGGACAAATTGCGGAGAGGCCCAAATAGTTCTCCCGCGAGGGTCGGCTCGAAATTGATCAGCTGGTCCGTATTGTCTTCGAATTCCACGCGGAGCGTGTACGGCGCGACAATCTCGAAAGCCTCCACTTTATGTATGTCGTGCACGATCTTCTCCTCCTTCACCTTAGCGGCTCAATAGGTAAGGCTGGTCGGCCACTCTGCAATCTCTCCCAATCGATCAAAAGCTCTTGTTGGTGAAGCTCGGCCCAGGCTTCGACAAGGCGACGTTGCCGGTTCGGTAGCTCACCACGTGCCACTTCAATTGGCTCAATGCTAAAATCGCGGCGTCCTCCTGATAGTAAGCATGAAATGTGCCGTATGGTGCCGCGCCCCGGCTTCACGATACATTCGAATGATAATACCGAAGAAGCGACATAGTTCAGGCACCCACGTATTTTACCGGGTACTTCTTTACCGGCGCAAAGCAAAACACGACGGCCTGCACAGCCCGATTCAGTCTTGACACGTAGGACACGCTTCTGGCTGAATGCTCACAACTCTCCTACCATTCTAATTGGTTGCAGTAACAGCAAAGCCTGTTTTGGTTCTTTAAGAATTTACCAAATGAGGATGTTTATCTAATGAGCGCAGCGATTGATGGAAGTGGGGCAAGTCAGGCCAGCATAGATGACCGCGGTTTCTTTGGCCACCCGAGGGGACTGTCTACGCTCTTCTTTACGGAGATGTGGGAACGGTTCAGTTACTACGGCATGCGCGCGCTGCTGACGCTCTATATGACGTCGAAGCTGGCCGACGGTGGCTTGGGGTTCGACGAAAAATACGCGAGCGTTATCTATGCGACCTATGTTTCATCGGTGTGGTACCTGCCTCTGGTGGGCGGCTGGCTCGCCGATAAGATTCTCGGTGCGCGGCGCGCGGTCTTAATCGGCGGAATTATTATCGCTTGTGGTCATTACTCGATGGCCTTCGATAGCATACCCACGTTTTACACCGCTCTGGTCTTAATCGCCTTCGGTACCGGCTTGCTAAAGCCAAACATCAGTACAATGGTGGGCCAGTTGTATAGCCCGGAGGACAAGCGGCGAGACGCGGGCTTTTCGATTTTCTACATGGGCATTAACCTGGGCGCGTTTATCTCGCCGTTCGTTACCGGATTTCTGGGCCAGAGCGCCTGGTTTAAGAATTTCATTCTTTCGATCGGCCTCAATCCGGCACATAGTTGGCACTGGGGATTCGCGGCGGCCGGCGTCGGCATGACGATCGGAGTGATTCAGTATGTGCTGGGCGGCAGCCGGTTGCGCGATGCGGGTAAGAGACCAATAAGACCTGCCGACCAACCTGTGGGCGTTTCGAAACAGAAGCTGGACGTGATCACGGCGGTGCTGGCGATTGTCGGTGCGTTGCTGGGTGCGGCATTCGGTTATCGCTATGATTCAGGCTTCATTTCGATTCCGTTTTGGACCGTTTGCGGCTACTTCGTGGGCTACCTTGGCGGCAGTACGCGGCTTTTGAAAGGCGACGAGCTGATGCGGGTGCTCGTCATCTTTATCCTCGTACTTTTCTCGATCATATTCTGGATGACATACGAACAAGCCGGCTCGAGTATGACGTTGTTCGCTGATCGACTCACACGAAACGAGATTTTTGGCTGGGCCTTTCCATCCAGTTGGTTCCAGTCAGTGCCGGCAATTTTTGTAATCATGCTCGCCCCAGTCTTTGCGTTCATCTGGCAGCGCATGGGTGACCGGCAGCCTTCGAGTTCGGCGAAATTCGCCTTTGGGCTTTTCTTTGCGGGGATTGCATTCGTTGTGATCACGTTTGCAGCGAGCCTGACCGGAGCGGGTCGCGTCTCACCGCTCTGGTTGGTCGTTGTGTATTTCATTCAAACGGTGGGCGAGATGTGCCTGAGCCCGGTGGGCCTGAGCACGATCACCAAGCTGTCACCCGCAAGAATGGTAGGTCTAATGATGGGAGTCTGGTTTCTGTCAATTTCGGTCGGTAGTTATATCGCTGGAAGAACAACGCAACTTTTCGAAGCGGGGACTCCGCAAGTGTTGACACGCGCCTTTGGCATCTTCGCCGGCATCAGTCTGGCGGCGGCGTTGCTGCTCGCTTTGCTCACGCCATTGATTAAGAAGATGACACCAACGCCTGAGAAAGCTTAGTGTTCAGGAGAAGATAAATAGTGCGAAAGCAAATCCTACTCGCGGCCGGTCTGTTGGTTTTGGTTCTGGCTCCTTCGCTCAGAGCCCAGGACAAGCTGCTCACCATCGACGACATTTTTGATCCGGCCAAGCGGGTTAATTTCAGCGGCACTCCGTCAACTCCTCGATGGTTGAAAGATGGAGTGCACTACATCGTTGCCAGCAAAGATCGCAGCGCTTCGCCGCGACTGCTGAAAGTTAATGCTCTTACCGGCAAGTCGGAACCGTTCTATGACAGCGTGAAAATGGAGGCAGCCTTCGCCGCCTTGCCTGGATTCGGCAAAGACGTCGCGCACCGCCTGGCCAATCAGAGCAGCTATCAGATGAACCCGGCTGAGACGGCCGCGCTGATCAATCATGCCGGCGATCTGTTCTACTAC